>PLEB01000212.1 GCA_003136915.1 Chitinophagaceae bacterium | reverse complement strand
AAGTCCGGTAATTACCGGACTTGCTCCGGAGTTGATTCGAATCAATATAGGACTAATATAGGACATGAGTATAAGGCATGGCGAACAAGAATATAATGTGTCTTATTTTGTATTGTCCTGGAACAGCTGCGCAAGATCCTGGGCGGTCTTGTCCGTTTGAATTACAACTTCAATCGTTTCCAGACTTATCGCGGATGGCAATCACCGTTATTATCGCTGAAAGGAGTAAGGATCCCGCCATGAAAATGTAAGATGCGCCAAAGCCACCGGAAGTTCCGTTCAGATATCCGACTAGATAGGCACCTGCAAATGATCCTAAAGCACCAAAACTATTGATCAGTGCAATAGCGCCTCCAGCAACATTGCGTGGTAAAATTTCGGTTATGATGGCAAAGAATGGTCCATATGGCGCGTACATAGCGCCGCTGGCAATGATCAATAATATAAAAGACAACCAGAAATTATTGGTTCCCACTAAATAGGAGCCATAAAACGCAATGGCGCCGATGATCAGGAATGGCCAAACAAACACTTTGCGCTTTAATGTTTTATCAGAAAAATAAGAGCATAGTAACATGGTGACAATCGCTAAAAGATAAGGGACAGATGTGAGCCATCCGGTTTCCACCATGCTTATGCCGGGTGCAGCATGAATAATAGATGGAAGCCAAATCACAAAGCCGTACACTCCAATGCTCCACAACGCATATTGAAAACATAATAAAACAACCGCCCGTGATTGAAATGCTCCGGCATAGTTTTTCATCGGCTTGATGCCCTGCTGTTCTTCTTGTAACTTCTCTTCTAAAGCAAGTTTTTCCGGTTCAGTCAGCCAGCTGGCATCTTTTGGTTCATCATTTACCAGCTTCCACCAAAGGAAAGCCCATAAAATTGCAGGCAATCCTTCCAAAATAAACATCCATCGCCAGCCCATTGATTTCACCAGGTACCCGGAGAGGATGGACATCCAAAGAATAGTTACCGGATTGCCCAGAATTAAAAATGTATTTGCCCGTGACCGTTCAGATCTTGTAAACCACCTGCTTAAGAAAATCAGCATGGAAGGCATGACGGCACTTTCCACTACACCAAGCATAAACCGGATAAAAATGAGGAGATGTATATTCTTGATCATGCCGGTTGTCATAGCTAATCCGCCCCAAAGGATCAATGACCAAAAGATCAATCGCTTGGCACTTTTATTTTCGGCGTAAATGGCACCCGGAATCTGAAAAATGAAATAGCCCAGAAAAAATAATGACCCTAACAAGGAGGACATGGCAGCAGTTATGTGTAAATCCTCAGCCATTCCCCCCGCGGCAGCAAATCCAAAATTGGCGCGGTCGAGATAAGCAAGACTGTAAGTAATAAACACCACGGGTATCAAACGGAACCAGCGGCGCTTAGCAATCGTTTGGGCCATATTATTTATTTTTCATTGCCACAGCTTCGATAAGTCCCCTGATATACCCACAGGCATATAAAGTTCCGATGGTGCTGTAGCCTGCTTTTTCATTGCTGTCCCCGTCCATGGTAGGTACATGATCCGGGCGGATTGGGCCTTTAAATCCGATATCGTAATAGGCCTGCATGGCCTCACTCATATTAATCTGTCCTTCGTCGTGAAAACATTCATCAAACTTAAATTTTCCTCCTCTCACATTCCGGAAATGAACAAAATGAATAACATTCCGCTTTCCGAATTCTCTGACCGTAGCGGGAATATCCGCACCCATCAGGGAAAAATTGCCCTGGCACATGGTTATCCCGTTGCTGGGACTCGGGTAAATATCCAGCATGCGTTTGAAGTTATCGACTGTGGTCATGATTCGCGAAATGCCTTTGATCTCGTCTACCTGTGGATCATCCGGATGCATGGCCAGTTTGATACCAACCTTTTCTGCTTCGGGCACCACGGCTTTTAGAAAATATTCCAGGTTACTCCATAATTTTTCTTTCGAAACTTCCCCGTATTTGGTTATTGGCTCGCCTTTCAAAGCATCATTATCAAATGCAGTCACCAGTGCACCCCCGCGTCCGGGCTTTGCTTTGTCTGTTCTGTACCAGCCAATGACCGGCATCCAGTTGTAACATATTACTTCGATGCCCGCTCTGGACAGGTTCTTCATTAGGCTGATGAAGTTTGCAATTTCCTCGTCCCTGCCTTCGAGGCCAAGTTTTGTTTTCTCACCCAGCGAAGGAGGTCCTTCCACTACATTAAATTTCAATCCTTGTTTATCCCATACTTCTTTAACAGCCATAATGGTCTCGTAATCCCAGGGATTTACATTATTTAGTCCCGTCATCTGCACATTTATTCCTCCGACTGCACCAAGAACATCCATCTGCTTTGCCAAAGCTATTTTATGTGGTTCAAGACCCCAGAAATAGGAAAGGGACATCTGCATTCCTCCGTCCCTGATAAAATCAGTCTGCCCTGATGAAGGCGTTACTTTTCTTTTCGTGATCAGCTGATTAGGAATATCAGAAGTGGCCAATCCTCCTACGGAAATGGCCGCAGCGAGGGATGCAGATTTCTTAATAAAGTCCCTGCGATTATCTTTCATATGAAACCTTTTTAAAGTGCAAATGCAACGTAATTGCCACCCGCTTTCATTCCCCTTCCGCCACCGGCCGCAATAACAATATATTGCTTCCCGTTCACTTCATAAGTAATTGGCGTAGCGAAACCGCACGCAGGAAGCTGGTATTCCCATACTATCTTACCTGTTTGCTTGTCGAATGCGTNNTTGGAATTCCTTTCCTGGTCAGCTCCGGATACGCTCCCAAAGGAACGCGCCATAAATATTCCCCGGTGCTGAGGTTAATCGCGTTGAGTGTGCCCCAGGGCGGTTTCACTCCCGGATACCCTTCCTGATCCGTTAACTTTCTCCAGGATTTATTTACGAACGCAGGTTTGAATCCAAATTCTTTGTTCCTGACAGGTCCCACACCAGCTTCTTCATTACTTTCATAAACCAACTGTGTTTCTCCACCTTCATAGGGATTTAATAAAAAGCCTGCAATTGCGTCACGATCCTGGTCAGACAATTGCTGGAAGGATGGCATTCTTCCTCCTCCCATTTTTAAAATGATTTTGATCTCACCGGGGGTTCTTTTCTTACCGATATCAACCAGGCTCGGAAATTCCGAACCACTTCCTTTTTTGTCCTGGCCGTGACAGGAAGAACAATTCATAATATAAAGTGCATTGCCATGAGAGACCTGTGCGCTTTCTTTATTTAGGGTTGCCGTGTCTATCATTTCTAAGATCCAGGGATCATCGTTGGCATTTTGATAAAGTATGCCATCATCGTCAATGGAATTACCTCCCCATTCCGCTCCTCCGCTATATCCGAAAAGTATGGTGCCTGCCGTATCAGGAGGCGTAAATTTATTATCTGAATGGAATTGCCGGTATTGTTTAAGCACATAGTCATGCGCTTCGGGAGAAATGTCGGTTATGTCCGCTTCCGTAAATGACTGGTGAGAAAGCGGAACCGGTCGGAGCGGGAATTTCTGTACTGGCCAGGGATGTTCGCCTCGTAATCCATGAACCGGAACAGGACGCTCTTCAACCGGAAAAAGAGAAGTTCCGTTATCTCGATCCAGGACATAAATCAATCCATCCTTGGTTGTCTGTACAACCACATCTCTCATTCTCCCGTTAAATTTTATTGTCGCCAGGTTGGGAGGGCAGGGGATATCCCTGTCCCAAAGATCATGATGTATAGTTTGATAATACCATTTCAGTTTTCCTGTTTCGGCATCAAGCGACACAACACAATTTGCAAACAGGTTAATGCCCTCGCGCTCGCCGCCATAAAAATCGGAGGAAGGCGAACCTGTGCCAAAATAAACCGTTCCGCGTTTTTCATCCACAACCAAACCGCCCCAATTGTTTGCAGCCCCGATTCTTTTAAATGCATCTTTTGGCCAGGTATCATAACCCAATTCTCCGCGCCGGGGAACGGTGTGGAACACCCACTTCAGTTTCCCTGAAGGAATATCAAATCCACGCACATGACCCGGCGCAGCATCACCGGATTCCGACAAGCTTGAACCGATGATCAGGATATTTTTATAAACAACCCCAGGTGTGTTGGCAGTCACGGATAAATTATCTGCATCGTGATCATCATTAGTTGATAGTCCTTCGTGCAGATCCACCATTCCGTTTTTACCAAAACTAATAACCGGTTTCCCATTTTCGGCATGGATGGCGTAGAGAACGGAGCCCGACGAATACAGAATACGTTTATCATTCCCGTTTTCCCAAAACACAACACCCCGGTTGCTATTGATCATACTGAATTTCCGATTGTCCTTTAAAGGTTCAAACTTCCATATTTGCGCTCCCGTACCGGCATCTAAAGCAAATAATCCGAGATCAGAAGTCGTTCCATAAAGTATTCCGTTCACCACGATTGGCTGACACTGAATTCCCATGGATCTGTTNNCAAATAAAATGACCGTGCCTATGAAAATAATCTCTTTCTTCATTAACTAAAAGTTCTGTCATGTGAACGCCTTTCGTTCCATTCGTCCGTCGGAGCAAAGAAACTTTTATCCTTCCCGCTCAAATGCTTTTTCACTTCTTCTTCGTTTAGTTCAATGCCGAGGCCCGGTGCGGAAAGAGGCAGGTTGGCAAAACCTTTGGTTATCAATTCTCTCCCGTCTGTCGTTTTTACCAACCCTTCCCACCAGGGCAGATCTATGGAATGATGCTCCAATGCTAAAAAATTCTGCGTAGCTGCTGCACAATGCACGTTGGCCATAAATGAAACCGGGGTGCCAGCCTGGTGCATGGCCATCGCTACACCATGTTCCTCTGCGTAATCACCAATCCGCTTGGTTTCCAGAAGTCCTCCGGAACTGACCAGATCAGGATGAACGATGTCCGTTGCATGAATATCGATCAGGGGTTTGAAGTTTTTCAGAAGGTAAATATCTTCCCCGGTATTAGTCGGTGTTTCTATCGCATCCGTTATCATTTTCCATTGCTCCGGAAATTCCCAGGATATAATATCTTCCATCCAGGCTAACCTGAATTTCTCAAACGCCTTTCCCAGGCGGATCCCGTTGTTTAAATCGAAATGTCCAAAATGATCAGAGGAAAGCGGAATATCATAACCTACCATATTTCGCACGGTCTCCACGATCCTGGATAATTCGGCTAATCCTTTGTCTGTAATTTGTATTTGGGTGAACGGGTGACGGGCACTTCCATAGGACATTGGGTCGTCCAGGTTCCCATATTGTTGAAGACCCCCATTTGAATTTTCCCAGAACTTCGGATTGACCAGCGTGCCGGGTATTTTCGCAATCTCTTCAATCCCTACATCCATTTTTAGCCAGGTAAATCCCTGGGTTTCCGTGCGGTATTTGATCAGCTTCAGCTGTTCTTCGGGAGAATTGGCTTCAGGTGTATCTGCGTAAATTCTTATTTTATCACGATACCTTCCTCCCAATAGTTGCCAGGCAGGAACGTTGTAAGCCTTGCCGCATAAATCCCAAAGCGCTATTTCCACTCCGCACACGCCGCCTGCCTGGCGGGCGGGGCCACCAAATTGTTTGATCGATTTAAAAATCATTTCCACGTTGCAGGGATTTTGTCCGAGTATGCGGCTTTTAAGCATCAAAGCATAGCGCGGATCTGCTCCGTCCCGCACTTCACCCAGTCCGTAAATTCCCTGGTTGGTATCAATGCGGATAATGGCCGTACCACCAAGTACTGTGGTTAAAGCATAGCGCATATCCGTAATCTTCAAATCAGAGGGACTTGAAGTCCGGCTGACCTTTGTAGTTGTCTGCGCTATGGCATCCTCAAAGGATAAGCCAATCAATCCGGTCAGGGATATTCCCCCGAGAGCCGTTTTCTTCAGGAAGTTGCGGCGGTTGCTACCCGTGGAAGGATTATCCATCTCTTTAATATTTGCATCCGCCTCTGCTTTTTCCCTCTGCCTGTTGTCTTCTATTATTTTCCTTAAAATAGGATTCATACTGATGAATTTTTAATGGTGGTAAGAAATGATTCTTAATCTCTCTACTTTTAGTAATTGCGTTCCTTCAGGTAATTATCCAATTCCGTTTTGGTCATGGGCAGTTTACCCGGATAGTTTTTTAGCCAGTCCAGAAAATCTTTTTTGATCTCTTCGGACCACTGGCTATCAATCTGACCGGCCAGATATTTTTTCTCGCGCAAACGCTGATGTCCGAATTCATCCCGCAATGCAGTGACTTCAGAAGTAAGCACCAGTTCCTCGACCAAAGCGGCTGGAATAAAAATGGTACCGTATTTATTTGCAAGCACTACATCGCCGGGTAATACCACTGCCCGGCCGATGCGGATCGGAGCATTAATGGTTGTGAGCATCATTTGCTGGATATAGGAGGGATCCGAACCTTTTATCCAACCATTAAAACCTTTAATTTCTGAAAGACCTGCCATGTCTCTGACGGAGCCGTAGAAGATAACACCCCTGAGTGATTTTGCATAAATAGAATTACCCAGATTATCACCGATCAGCGTTCCATCTGCAATTTTTCCATAACCGTCGGCCACGTATACATCTCCGGGAACTAAAATATCAATCGGCCAGGAATTCGTTCCTCCCTGCTGCGCGCGGTTTTCTGTCTTACCTTCTTCCTTTACCACTTTGATCAGGTCCGGTCTTGAGGGCAGGTATTGAGCTGTAACCACCCTTCCGGTCATCACACTGTCAGGCTGAATGACTGTCCAGTCGCCTTCATACTGATTCTGGTACCCTTTATTTCGGAGTACGCCCCAGGCATCTTCCATGGATACGTTTTTTAATCTCTCGAGTATCGCGTCAGGAACTTTCGGTCTCCCGTCAGGAAAGCGTTCACCCTTCCAATCTGCGGTTAAAGTTATAATGTATTCCGGTGTTGAACCTATGCGCTGGGCCCGCGCGGAGAAAATACCTGATAGTAAAGCAATCGTAAATATTAATTTTTTATTCATATTGAAGAGTTTGTATTATACTATATTCCTTACAATTAAGAAAAGTTTTTGTCACGCCATCACTTATTAAAAGTAAATTATTTTGTTTGTCATTCTTGATAACTCAGCTCTTTTCTGCCATAATTCTCCCGTCTGCATTGTTGGACGATTTAAAAAAGATGTTCGTCGAGTTTTCCCGAACTGCTTTTCCATATAAGCACATCTTTGCCGGATTAACTGACCCGATTTATTCTGACGCATTACTGATCAAATAACCAAACAATCATCATGAAAAAAGCAATCTATTTTATTGCTTTTTATTTGTCCAGCATTGGACTTGCGAAAGGGCAGGACGTCCAAAATCTCAAAAAAAATGTACCTATCGCGTTTCATGGTAATATTTCCGCAGGTTTGAACTATTATTCCAGTTTCCCTAAATCCGGAGATTCCTCATCTTCAACATCATTTGGAAGCAATCCGTCTTATTTTCTGCAAGCCAATCCTGTCCTGTCTATTTACGGTTATGCAATTCCAATAAACATCATGATAGCCAGTCAGAATAAAAGTTTCAATACACCATTTAACCGTTTTGGATTGAGCCCCAGCTACAAATGGATTAAGCTGGACCTCGGTTGGCGTTCGTTGAATTTTTCGCAGTTTACGCTAAGCGGCCAGCAAATATTCGGAGCTGGATTTGAACTTACTCCAGGCAAATTCAGGGCAGCTTTCATTTATGGAAAGTTCAATGATGCAGTAACGGATATTTCCCTGTACAATAATTTAAACAATAATACCCCACTATACAAAAGAACGGGATTTGCAGCAAAACTTGGATACGGTTCATCGGCCAATTTCCTTGAATTCTCCTATTTGCAGGCAAAGGACGACAGTAATTCCATTCCCAAACTCCTGGCGGATTCAGTCCAGGCAAAACCCGCCGCCAATCAGGTAGCGGGCGTAAACGGACAGGTCACGCTTTTGAATTCCCTCGTTTTCAAGGCAGAAGCAGCGGCGAGTTATTTCACTGGTAATCTCAACAGTGATTCCCTGATCACCGGCAATAGCCTGACAAAACTGGCCGCATTTACCCCTGTTACCAGTTCCCGTATTGCGTTTGCCGGCGAAGCCAGCATGAACTATCAGGTCAAGTCGGGTAATTTCAATTTAAAATACAGGCGCGTGGATCCCAACTATCAGTCTATGGGAGCCTTTTATATGCAAACGGACATTGAGCAATATACCGTCGGGTTCAATTACAGTTTTTTGAAAAATAAATTGCATGTTCAATCCAGTATCGGGTTTCAGGACAACAACCTGGCCAAGACAGCCGTCAACAGTTCCAAGCGCACCATCGGAAATATTGGCTTGAATATTTCCCCTTCCTCCGGTTTTGGTGTAGATATTAATTATTCCAATTATGGCATTTCGGAGCAGATTATTCCGCAGTTCACAAATCCTTCATCCATTATCCGTTATGATTCCGTTCGCATCAGTGAAGTAAACCAATCCATCTCCGTGTCTCCCCATGTTTTTATAAATGGAGAAAATGTCCAGCACTCTTTCAGTCTGCAGTCTGATTTTCAGCTTTTACATAATAATAACGCCGCTCAAAGTGATGAAGATTTTACTTCCACTATGAGCAGCCTGATTTATTCCCTGATTTTTCCCAAATCGAATTTCAATATCACCAACACGCTGAATTATTTTAATACTATTCTAACCGGAAATACAACAGCCACCCTGGGTTACAACCTGGGAATTAGCAAAAATATTGTCCATAACAAGGAGAAGGATCAGAAATCATGGATAAAATCCGTGAACCTCTCCCTGTTCGGAGGCTATTTCGCAAGTTCCCTTAACCATAGTTCAACGGGCACAACAATATCCCTGAATCCTTCTGTCGGATTTGTTCTCCGCAGTAAACAAGCTTTACAATTAACCCTCAACTATACAGATATGAAGAATAATAGTACGGCAAATTCGTCCAGCCGCCAACTCATGTTTTCAACAAGGTATAATGTAACGTTCTAAAATAACAATGATGAAACCCATCCTGCGGAAATTAATTTTTTATTCTTTGTGCCTTGCGTGCTGCGGCGTGGCGAGAAGCCAGGTTTACCCCATTCGTGTCAATGTTCAATTGATTCCCCCTTACTCCGCTTTTATTGACGATTACAAAACCAAGCCGGTTATTTCATTTACGAATCAATCCCAGTCGCCTATGGATGTTTACCTCCGCGGCAGTCTTCAAAACGACCGCGGCCAGTATATCCAAACCAAACCCAATGTTTTCACGAACGTGCCGATCCATGTGCCAGGTTTGCAAACCATCGTCGTTCAGGGAAACCAGATAGACGGAAATTACCTGGACATCAACAACCTGCAAACCAACCTGAATAACCAGGCGTATTCCAATCTGTTCCAGTTTGGAATGATCCCCGAAGGGTTTTATTCCTTTTGTATTTATGCCTACACGCGCAATACGAATGGCAATTATACGCCGGTGAGTGATCCGCAGGCCGCGGGATCCTGTTTTGCCTATAATGTAGGTTATGTGGTACCCCCGGTAATTCTTTCTCCGATGCCGGACGCGAGCATTACTGCTACGCCCAATCAAAATATAAATATGACCTGGACCAGACCGGTTGGGAATATGCAGGGCGCTGCCCTGGTCTATGACCTCTATATGGTTAAAGTAGTGCCGGATGAAGATCCCAATGTATCCTTAAACAATGCCATTCAATACGGTGCCGGAATTTTTCTCAAACAATCGAACCTACAAATAAACAATTTCAAATTCACCAATCTGTCTACGTTCCAACTCGATTTGGGAAGCCGTTATGCAGTCATGGTGCAGGCCCGGGATCTGAATGGAAAAACAGTTTTTGAAAACAACGGCCGCAGCCAGATGTCTGCTTTTACCTACGGAAGTGTTGCCGCCACGCCGGTATCAACCATCGTAGCCGGGCCGGTACAAAATGTATTAAGTGGCAATTTCAGTTGCTCCTGCAAGACCGATATTTCATCACTCGATAAAACCAACAATAACCAATCATTAAAGAATGGCGGCAGCTTTACGATGGCATCGCTGCCCATAAAAATAGCTACGATTAATCCACCCAGTGGCTCGACGGTTTCGGGTACGGGCACCGTGCTGTTCAATAATGTTCCGATTGACATAACATTTCAGGATATCATTGTAAATAAAGATGGTATCGCCATAGCAGGAACCACTACAGGCGCTATGTCTAATGGATTCAACTTTCTCAACAATGGAGGTATACCATCTGTATCGACAGATAATTATAATGCTTTCATTGATCAAATAAAGAATTATAATATTGACGCTGTAAAAAATGGCGCTGGCTTGCCCCTTCCTTTTGGCCTGAAGCAGATCGGAGTACCCGACGCAGTAAACCTCGGCGTTATCGGCCTGACCATTACACCACAACAGGCAGCTTATGATGCCATTGCAGTAGTGCAGCTGGCGGATGCAAATAATGTGTTATCCCTCCTGGCAAAAAGTGTTTGTTTCAGTAGCGGATCGCCCATGTGCGGAGATGCATTATTCGTGTTGGGCCAGGACTTCCAGGTGCCCGCCATTAACCTGAATTTCAAAAGCTATTCATCGAATACTGATCCCGGGACCTTTGTGTTGCTATCCGGCGGCTCAATCAAGCAATTCCATATTAAAGCGGAATATTCATTTCCTTCCTCCCAACTTACAAAGGCAGACGGTTCAACAGAGAAGGCCGTTTTGGATGCTGATGCTACGAGTTGGAGCGACTGGACGGCCTCCGTTACGATGGATCCATTTAAACTAGGTTCGCTGGACGGGGTGCTTTTTACGCTGAACAGTGGTGCGATGTATGATCATTCCACACTCAGGAATCCGGCAGGTATGCCTGCCTCGTTCAGCGATCCCGATCTCAGTGAAAAAAATGC
>PLEB01000248.1 GCA_003136915.1 Chitinophagaceae bacterium | reverse complement strand
TGGCGGAACGACCGTTATCCTGCAGGGGAAACGCAGGTTCAAAGTAGGTAGCATGACCACCGACGACCCCTATTTCAAGGCCCGGGTTATCCTGTTGCAGGAAGAAGATGCGCCTAAAGACCAGGATTTCGAGGCCTATGTCTCCAATATCAAGGACCTGGCCGGTCAGATCATCCAGCTTTCCCCGAATATCCCAACGGAAGCCTCCATCATCCTGAAAAATATTGAGAACCCTGCCTTCCTCATTCATTTTATTTCCAGCAACCTCAATACTGAACTGACCGAAAAGCAGGAACTCCTTCAAACAGATCATATCAAATCGCGCGCAGACCTGCTGATGCAGCTGCTGCAACGGGAGCTTCAGTTTGCTGAACTCAAAAACAAGCTAACCAATAAAACAAAGACCGAGCTTGATAAACAGCAAAGGGATTATTTCCTTCAACAACAACTAAAAAGTATCAAGGATGAACTCGGCGGAGACAGCAATGAAAGGGAGCAGAGGGAAATGCAGAAAAAAGCGGAGCTGAAAAAATGGCCCCAGGCCGCTAAAGATGTATTTAAAAAAGGCATCGAAAAACTGGAGCGGATGCATCCAAGTACACCGGACTATTCTATTGTTTACAATCATCTCGACCTGATGCTTGATCTTCCCTGGAATGATTACACGGAAGATATGTACGATCTGAAAAAAGCAGCCAAAGTGCTTGACAATGATCATTACGGTATGAAAAAGGTAAAGGAGCGAATTCTCGAATATCTCGCGGTGCTGAAATTGAAAGGAGATATGAAAAGCCCGATCCTTTGTTTTGTTGGACCTCCCGGCATTGGAAAAACTTCTCTGGGTCGCAGTATTGCCAATGCCATTGGCAGAAAATATGTACGCATCAGTCTGGGCGGCCTTCATGATGAAAGCGAGATCCGCGGTCATCGAAAAACATATATCGGTGCTATGCCCGGCAGGATTTTACAATCCCTGCGTAAGGTTAAATCTTCCAACCCGGTGATGATACTTGATGAGATTGATAAAGTGGGATCAGATTTTCGAGGCGATCCTTCATCCGCATTGCTGGAAGTGCTTGATCCGGAACAAAACAATTCTTTCTACGACAATTATCTCGAGCTTGAATATGATTTGAGTAAAGTATTGTTTGTTGCCACGGCAAATGATATCTCACATATTCAGCCGGCCTTGCGCGACCGCATCGAAATCATTGACCTCAGCGGATATGCCATTGAAGAAAAAATTGAGATCGCAAAAAAACACCTGCTGCCAAAACAAAAGGAAGCACATGGCTTGAAAGGATTGGAACTCAGGATGTCAGATAAATTATTGGGCAGGATCATTTCCGATTATACACGGGAAAGCGGTGTTCGCGAACTTGACCGCCAGCTGGCCTCCATCATGCGATTTGAGGCAATGGAACTGGCGGTGAAAGAAAAATTGAAAGCGTCCATAACCGAAAAAGATATTGAAAAAGTACTCGGCAAACCTAGATACAGCAATGACCTCTATAAAGTTGCCAATATGCCGGGTGTGGCCGTGGGTCTGGCCTGGACCTATGTTGGCGGAGATATTCTTTTTGTTGAAACCAGCCTGAGCGAAGGAAAGGGCGAGCTGAAGCTTACGGGCAATCTCGGAAATGTCATGAAAGAAAGTGCAACAACAGCGCTCACTTATTTACAATCGAATGCAAAAAAATACGGATTAGATCCAGGGTCTTTCAATAAAAAAACAATCCATGTGCACGTGCCGGAAGGCGCCACACCTAAAGACGGCCCAAGTGCCGGTGTAACCATGATGAGTTCGCTGGCCTCCGCATTCACCGGAAAACGGATCAAACCTTATCTTGCTATGACCGGTGAAATTACACTTCGCGGCCAGGTGCTGCCTGTAGGAGGCATCAAGGAAAAAATCCTGGCTGCAAAGCGGGCAGGATTAAAAGAAATTATTCTCTGCTGGCAGAATGAAAAAGACATCGCAGAAATTGATTCCAACTTTATCAAGGGGTTGAAATTTCACTATGTTAAAACGATGCAGCAGGTTTTAGATCTGGCCCTGGTGGAGAAATAATGGGATTAACAGGTCTTTCACAATCAGACATTAAACCAATCAATTACCCTTATGTTATATTAAGATCAACAAAGATTTTCATGTTGGTTGTTTTAAGGGTTAAAAAAAGTTCCTCCATGTCTATGGAGGAATTCTTATTTCAGGACCTTTTCAGTTCTTATTTTTGAACTTTTAGTTTTCCCTTCTTTGAATGCTTCCATGGGTTTCAGCCCGAGCAACGAAAACATGGCATTGTCTACTTCAAATGCAGGGTTTGGTGTTGTGAGCAATTTGTCTCCCGCAAATATGGAATTGGCGCCCGCCATGAAACAGAAAGCCTGCTCGGGAATACTCATTTCTGTGCGCCCTGCGCTTAATCGCACCATGGTTTTTGGCATGAGTATCCGTGCCGTTGCAATCATGCGGACCATATCCCAGATATCCACTTTCGGATTATTTTCCAGCGGGGTTCCTTTGATACGCACCAGGGCGTTAATAGGAACGCTCCCAGGATGCTGGGGCAGGGTACAGAGGGTCAATAGCATATTCACCCGGTCCTCGTGGGTCTCACCCAGGCCAACAATACCTCCGGAACAAACACTTATACCCGCCTTTCGCACGTGTCCAAGCGTATTGAGGCGGTCACTGTAGGTTCGGGTACTGATGATTTCCCCGTAATATTCCGGGGAAGTATCCAGGTTATGATTATAGGCATAAAGGCCGGCGCCGGCCAGCTTTTCGGCCTGGGATTCTGTTAACATACCCAGGGTGCAACAAACTTCCATGCCCATTTCATTTACGCCTTTCACCATGTCCAGCACACGGTCGAAATCGCGGTTATCCCTTATCTCGCGCCAGGCAGCACCCATGCAAAAACGGGTAGATCCGGCTTCCTTTGCCTTTCTGGCATATTCCATTACTTCGGCAGTGGGCAGGAGGCCGTGGACCTTTACATCTGTATGGTATCTTGCCGCTTGAGGGCAATAAGAACAGTCTTCCGGACAACCTCCCGTTTTGACCGAAAGCAGGGT
>PLEB01000117.1 GCA_003136915.1 Chitinophagaceae bacterium | reverse complement strand
TTTGCTTCCAGGTGCCGGCTATGGTAAAAGAAGGTCTTTGCCTGGTGGTTAGCCCCCTGATTGCCCTGATGAAAGACCAGGTTCAGCAGTTGCGCAATAAAGGGATCACGTCATTCGCCATTTATTCCGGAATGACCAGGAAAGAAGTTATTTCCACTTTTAAGCTGGCCATGACCGGGAATTGTAAATTTCTTTATGTTTCTCCGGAGCGGCTGGAGACGGAACTTTTTAAAGAGTTTTTGCCGGCCCTGAATGTTAACCTGATTGCAGTGGATGAAGCGCATTGTATCTCTCAGTGGGGATATGATTTTCGGCCGCCTTATCTGCGGATCGCAGCGTTGCGGCAAGAGCTTCCTTCTGTTCCCTTGCTTGCATTGACGGCTTCTGCGACGCGGGAGATTCGTGAAGATATTTGTATCCGGTTAAAGATGGCCGAGCCGGTTATTTTCACCCAATCCTTTCTACGACCCAATCTTTCCTTCAGCGTATTGAAATCTGCATCCATTTTCAATTCAATAACCGGCATCCTGGGTAAACAAGACGGAAGCGCCATCATTTATTGCAGGAACCGCCGGCGGACAAAGGAAATCAGCGATCTGCTGAATATGCATGGCATTCCGGCAGACTATTATCACGCCGGGCTTGAACCGGAACAACGCAATAGTAAGCATGACCGGTGGATGAAAAATACAGTTCGCGTTATGGTATGCACAAACGCTTTTGGCATGGGCATTGACAAGCCCGATGTACGCCTGGTATTGCATGCCGACCTTCCCGATTGCCTGGAAAGTTATTACCAGGAGGCTGGCCGGGCGGGAAGGGATGGGAAAAAAGCTTTTGCAGTTTTATTTTACAACGATCAGATGCAGGAAGACTTAATGGTACAGCATAAATTGCAATACCCTCCGCTCGATTATATCCGTGAAGTGTACCAGGGNNATTTGATTCAAAACAGGCCCATGCGGCATTGCAGGTGCTTGGTCAGGAAGACCTGCTAAGCCTGAACGAACAGGTTTTTAAACCGGCAACAGCTTATTTTATTTGTGAGAGGGAATCGCTTCGGTCATTTGAAAAAGACCACCCGGAACTGGAGCCGTTGATCAAAATCTTATTGAGAACTTATTCTGGAATATATGATCAGCCGGTGTCCATACATGAAAGATTATTGGGTTCTTTATTAAAATGGCCTTTGGAGCAGATAATGAAAGGCCTGAATCAGCTTCACCGGCACCAACTCATCGAATACGCTCCTCAAAAGCAGGAGCCTGAGATCTATTTCAATCAGCCGCGAAGGAAAGCAACGGATGTCCAGATTGACCAGAATGCATACAGGTTCAGGAAAGAACAATTTATTAAACGGGTAAAAGCCATGCTGGGCTATTTATCCGTCAACGGTTGCCGAAGCACATTCATTGCCCGGTATTTTGGAGAAGCATCACCTTCAGATTGTGGAATCTGTGATCAGTGCCTGAGAAACAAACAACCAAAGCTTAGCGCCGAAGATTTTCGAAATATCTACAAAACCGTGAAGGAAAGGACCCATCAGCAATCCATTCCCGCCGTTTCCCTTTTTGACCACTTTACTGACATCCATGCTGATCAACTTCGCAAGGTGATCGATTTTATGCAAGCAGAAAATAAATTAAGGGTTGATTTGGAGGGATTTGTAAGGGTTGAAGGGTGATATGGGTTATGAATTATGGGTTATGGGTGATGAGTGTTATGCATTATGAGTTATGGGTTATGGGTGATAAATTGTGAGATATGAGTGGAAGTAAAAATATCCTGAAAGACAGCAGCTTTAGATTTGCAATTACGATTATTAATCATTACAAATATTTAGTTGAAACAAGGAAAGAATACATTTTAAGCAAACAATTATTGAAAAGTGGAACTTCTGTTGGTGCGATGATTAGGGAAGCACAAAATGCAGAAAGTAAAGATGATTTTATTCATAAACTTGCAATTGCGCAGAAAGAATGTGATGAAACTATTTATTGGCTGGAATTATTAAAAGAAACGAATTATATGGAATTAAATGACTTTACAAATGCACATAATGATGCGTCATCAATATTAAAAATGATAAAGAGTGCAATTCTCACAACAAAACAAAAATCCCATCACTCATAATCCATAATCCTCATCACCCATAACCCATAACTCATAACTCATAANNACATCTTCGATCACGGCATCCGGAGCCAGGATGAGGGAGCAGTTGTTTTCATGCCACCAGGTATGTTTTTGCAGTTCCCTGAAGGGCAGCACGGCGACCAGGTATTTGCGGTCGTTTTCCGCGTGCCATTCCTCGATCCATTCAAAACGTTCCTTGGGAATGTACTGCCAGTTGTCAAAACTGATATAGGCCTTAATATAAAAATCATCAGCCAGTTCCAGCGGCGCGTGGTGATATAATTTCTTGTATTCGTATTGATATTGGTAACGAAGCGCGGAAAGATCGCTCAGCACCGCGGATGCAGTCGGGAAGCTACCGGCCCCTTTTCCATAGAAAAATTGTTTGNNGCTTTTACAAATTGCGGAAGGACGAGTGCGGCCACTTTGCCATTCAGTAATTTTTTTGCCTGTGCAACCAGTTTGATTTCGAGATGCTTTTCCGCAGCTACGGTAGCATCACCAGCCTGGATATTCTGGATGCCATTAAATACGATAGCCGATGGTTCAGTAACAATTCCGTAGGCATGGACAAGCAGCAGTGTCCATTTATTCACAGCATCAAACCCCTCAATGTCGAGGGAAGGATCGCTTTCTGCAAATCCGAGTTGTTGTGCAAGGAGAAGGGACTGCCTGAAGTTGAGTTTTTCTTCAAACATCTTGGTCAGAATAAAATTCGTGGATCCGTTTACGATAGCACGGATGGAATGCAGCAGATCATTGTCATAATATTCCTCCAGGTTGCGGATCACGGGAATAGAAGCGCAGGCGGCAGCTTCATACAAAAGGGAATGACCGGTTTGCTTTTGCAGGCCAATCAGTTCGGGGAGGTTTTCAGCAAGCATTTTTTTGCTCGCACTCACCACAACCTTTCCGTTTTTTAATGCGGTGGAATCAATATCGATTGCCGGGCCGGTTTCATTGATCACTTCGACGATCACATTTATTTCCGGGTCATTTAATAATTCGTTTTTGTTCGTCGTGAACAATTCTTCCGGAGCATTTCTTTTTTTGCCGGGATGCTTGATACATACTTTTTTTATCGTCGCTTTAAGGGAAGGCGTTTGTTGCAATATGCGATAGAGGCCTTCGCCGACAACGCCGAATCCGAATAGTCCGATGGTCAGCTGCTTATGCGTTTCCATGATTCCAATGGTTTCAACAGGTTTCTAATTTTTGGGAATGTTTGTTTTTCTTAACAATGATCCGGTCCAATGTGTTGCAAAGATCCTCTATTAAATCTTCTGCTTCTTCGAGGCCGGCCGACAAACGGATCAGGCTGTCATTTACGCCTGCGGCTTTTCTTCTTTCGGCGGGGATGGTTTTGTGGGTCATCTCCGCTGAATGGCTGATCAGGCTTTTGATACCACCCAGACTTTCCGCAAGTTTAAACAAGCGGGTTGAAATCACAAAGGATTTCGCAGCTGCGAGTGTATCTTCTTTCAGGGTAAAAGATACGATGCCGCCGAATCCGCGGGATTGCTTCCTGGCGACCGCATGGTTTGGATGGGAGCTCAGACCCGGATAAAAGACCCGGTCCACTGCAGGATGTCCCTGCAGAAATTCAGCAATCTGCTGTGCCGTTTGGCAGTGCTGCTTCATACGCAAATGCAGGGTTTCCATCCCGCGGATCACGAGCCAGCTGTCAAATGGCCCCAGAATAGCGCCCGCCGCATTCTGATAGAATTTAATCCTTTCACCGAGTTCCCGGTTTGCCGTTACCACAAGCCCCGCTATGAGGTCGCTATGCCCTCCCAGGTATTTGGTAGCGGAATGAACAACAATATCGGCACCTTGCTCAAAAGGTTTCTGAAGCGCCGGGGAAGCAAACGTATTGTCTACGCAAAGAAGGCATCCATGCGCCTTTGCGATGGAGGCAATGCTACGTATGTCGGCAATCTTTAAGGTTGGATTGCTGGGGGTTTCAATCCAGATCAGCCGGGTTCTTGAACTCAGTGCAAGAAATACCTGTTCCGGATCGGAGGCATCCACATAGTGAACCTTCACTCCGAATTTTTTATAAACCTGTTCAAACAGGCGGAAGGCGCCTCCATAAATATCATCCACGGCAATGACCTCATCACCACTTTCAAGCAATTTCAGAACAGCATCGATCGCCGCCAGACCACTGGCAAATGCAAGGCCTACAGAACCTTTTTCCAGGCCTGCAATAAGGTCTTCCAAAACCGCCCGGGTTGGATTATTGCTTCGCGCATAATCATAACCTTTATTAACGCCGGGTGCTTCCTGCACGAAAGTGGAAGTCTGGTAGATCGGAACGGAAACCGCTCCGGTTAACGGATCCACCGGAATACGGTGGATGAATTCTGTAATCTCCTGCATAGAAAAATCCTCCTGGCTCCCTACCGGTTTTACCGGAAGGAATTTTTTAAGGTGAATAGATACCCCCGGCAAGAAAGTTGAAAACCTCCCTGAAGATCCTTTATGAGTGCAGGCTGAAACAGCTTGGCTGCAAAATAAAAAAGCTCTTCCGGACAGTCAGAAGAGCTTTTAATATATTAAATGATTAATAAGCTTTGGATCTGACTTATCTGTCCCGTCGTTCGACGAGATGGAGTTGGCACCTTGCCCGGATTGCATTTTTGCAAACCAGAGCAGGTTGTCAAGGCTTCAGCGGGCCATTTCCCTCAGCCTTTCTTGATAAGAGTTTTGATAAGAACTGCCTCAAAGATAAAAACACGGAGGGAATTCCGGAAATTTTTTTTATATGTTCGGTTTAATCCTGATCGGGCCGGCTGAAGAACCTTCCGGCCGGTGATTTGTTATTAACTTTAGCGATTCCTTTTTTTATTTATGATTGAACAAAATGATCCGTCTGCAATGGCTGGCGAAGAGGTGATTGAAGTATTTGGCGCCCGCGTGCATAATCTCAAGAACATAGATATTTCCATTCCCAAGAACCAACTTGTCGTGATCACCGGAATCAGCGGCAGTGGTAAATCTTCTCTTGCATTTGATACTATTTATGCTGAAGGTCAGCGTCGTTATATGGAAAGTTTCGGCGCCTATGCGCGCCAGTTCATTGGTGATATGGAAAGGCCTGACGTCGACAAGATCACTGGGCTAAGTCCGGTGATTTCCATTGAACAGAAAACCACCAACCGCAATCCCCGAAGTACCGTGGGCACGGTAACTGAAGTCTATGATTTCCTGCGTCTGCTTTATGCGCGCATCGGAGAAGCCTTTTCTTACAATACCGGAAAAAAGATGGTAAAGTTCAGCGAAGAAGAGATCGTGGAAAATATCTTTCAGAAATTCAGGGACAAGAAAATATCCGTGCTGGCGCCAGTGGTTCGTGGGAGGAAAGGTCATTACCGGGAATTATTTGAAGACATCCGAAAAAAGGGATTTGTAAAGGTGCGGGTGGATGGTGAAGTAAAAGACCTGGTTCCCAGGATGCAGGTTGACCGATATAAGATTCATGATATTGAAATTGTGGTTGACAGGCTTGCGGTTACCGTGGATATGAAAACGAGGGTGAGCCAGAGTATTCAGCGCGCACTTCAAATGGGCAAGGACCTGATGTTCCTTCTGATCAATGAAAGTAATCAGGTAGTGCAATACAGCAAGCAGCTGATGTGTGAAGACACAGGCATTAGTTATGAAGAACCTTCGCCTAATAATTTTTCCTTCAATTCTCCCTATGGTGCTTGTCCGGTTTGCAAAGGATTGGGTGCAGTGTACCGGGTAAGTATGAATGCTATCATTCCGGATCCTGAAAAATCGGTCAATGATGGTGGTATTGTTCCCCTCGGTGGCGAAAGGGAGGCATACGTATTTAACCAGGTGCAGAAACTGGCCAGGAGAAATAAATTCAGTCTGGATATCCCGATAAATGAAATGCCCGCGATAGGATTAAATCTGATCTTGTTCGGAACTGCGGAAGGGGCTTCCGCAACCAGCCTGGATTTCGATGAGAACGATTTGCCCGGAGGAACTGCTGAGTATGAAGGCCTGATCCCGATGTTGAAAAGATGGTTTGGGGCATCCGGAACGGACTCGCTCAGAGAGTGGGTGGAAAAATTCATGGAACTGAAAACCTGTGATGCCTGTGGCGGATCAAGATTAAGGAAAGAAAGTTTATGGTTCCGGGTTGATAATAAGAATATTGCCGAATTGAATGAGATGAATCTGGATAAGCTGGTTGTATGGTTTGAAGGAATAGAAAAGAGACTGACGGCAAAGCAACAAACGATCGCTAAGGATATTCTGAAGGAAATCCGGGAGCGCCTCCAATTCCTTCTCGATGTGGGGCTTACTTATCTGACATTGAACAGGCCCACGAGAACCCTGAGCGGCGGTGAATCCCAGCGCATCAGGCTGGCCACTCAAATTGGATCCCAGCTTCAGGGAATTACCTATATTTTGGATGAGCCGAGTATTGGTTTGCATCAGCGCGACAACCAGCGGCTGATTCTCGCATTGCAAAATTTGCGTGATATTGGTAACAGTAT
>PLEB01000142.1 GCA_003136915.1 Chitinophagaceae bacterium | reverse complement strand
TATGGGTTATGAATTATGGGTTATGAGTGATTAAACTCATAATTCATAACTCATAATTCATAATTAGATTAATCATTTCATTCCAAGAATCCGCAGCAGCGGATATTCTGAATCGTCGGGGAGCAGTTCCCCGGAATCCGGAAGTACCTCAACATTGATCTTCACAGTTTTCTTCTCTGTGATGTCCACCACTTCCTGGTATTTGTATCTCAGATAGCCTTTCTTTTCAAAGCGGAGATTCACATGGTTGGAGGGAAGTTGTTTAAAATAATAATACCCTTCGTTATCCGTGATGGTGGCTTCGCTGGGGTTGGTATTTCCGGAAACTTCCGCCGATACCAGTACACCGGAAACAGGCTTTTTGGTTATGGCATCTACAACCTGGCCGCGTATGAGGCAGGGGCCCGACTTCCCATCACTTGCATAGAGGCTGCAGGTTAAGAAGGAAACAACGATCAGAAAAAAAAGGCCTAAATAATTTTTCATGATGTTTCAGATTTACAAGATAGAGGATCGGCATGGGTTTTCCTAAATTCATCCCAGATATTTTCAATGATCCTGGCAGCGGGAAGAATGTCCCCGACAAGCGTGCAGGCTTGTCCGATTTCAAGTTCTCCTTCTTCAAGATCTCCTTCAAACATCCCTCTCTTTGCTCTTCCTTTTCCCAGCAAATCCTTTAATTCGTTTACAGATGCCCCTTTCCGTTCGGCCTCAGTCACCTCCTCGTAGAATCTGTTCTTCATCATGCGCACCGGCATCAATGACTTTAATGACAATGAAGTGTCGCCTTCTGTTGCATGCAGTACTTTATTTTTAAAATCCGGGTGGGATGATGCTTCTTCACTCAACACAAAACGGGTTCCCATCTGAACGCCCTGCGCACCCAGACTAAGGGCCGCGTACATTTGCCTGCCGGTCGCAATTCCACCTGCAGCGATTACCGGAATATCCACGGCCCCAACCACCGCCGGAATCAATACCATAGATGTCGTTTCCTCCCTGCCGTTGTGCCCACCTGCTTCAAAACCTTCGGCCACCACGGCATCACAACCGGCCTCCTGGGCCTTTCTGGCAAATTTGCTGCTGCTCACNNTCCAGGACCACCCGGATATGCTTCTCGATTTCCGGATAAAGCAAGGGGATATTTACACCAAAAGGCGCGGTTGTAGCCGCTTTGCATTTATGAATATGTTCCCTTAAAGTGTCGGGATACATGCTCCCGCTGCCAATCAGGCCAAGACCACCCGCATTGCTTACGGCCGAAGCCAGGCGCCACCCGCTATTCCAGACCATCCCGGCCTGGACAATGGGATAATTAATCCCGAATAACCTGGTGATCGCATTGGAGAAAACCATTCAACGATAAAGGTAAGCAGCGTTGATAGTTTGTTTTTTTTAATTCTTGCTAAAAAAGTATATTTATGGGGGGATCTTTCAAGTGAAAGGAATGAATAAACCTTTGCTTCTACTTCTGGGTGCGGGCTGTATGGTTTCCTGCCATAAAGACGGGGATAATCCGGCCAATACGTGGACCTGGTTCGGCACTCAAAATACGGCTGTTTATAACTACGTTCTCATCAACGCTAATCAGGTTATCAACAAAGCTGACAGCAACGAACTGCACATTGGCGTCAGTGCGGCCTTTATTGACAGCAGCAGCAAGCAGGTAACTTTCGTGAATGCCCTTTCGGTAAACAACCAGCAGATCCAGCCAGGCGTTGACTATACTTACAATTACAATTATACCCCCGGTAGTTCAAAGGACCTTCCACTTTTCGGAACCAATGTTATTGTAACTATCCGTGGAACCGGAGATGACGACACGGTAAGCAAATCTGTTTATCTGCCCAAACAACTCATGGCACTGATTTCCGATTACCCCGATACGGTTCACCTTGCACGGGGAGTTCAGCTCAGTTGGTCGCCCGACCAGGCTAACACCTGGGGAAATGTATTGATCCAGTTGTTCTATTATGCTGATCTAAGCGCAAAAGCAGATTCAACTCTTCCCGCAAGGATCGGTACGGTAAGCATTACCGTAGCTGATAACGGCAATTATTTCCTGACGCCAAAAGATCTTGGGCCTTTCCCTGCTCATGCGGTCATCGGAATTACGATTGCGCGTGGAACACAGAATGAAGCTATTCTTCCTCTGTCCCGCAAGCATATTTTTTATTTTTCCAGCGCTTCGGTGAGCACTACACCCTTACCGGTTAGTCGATAGACAGATCATTGTTTTCTCCAGGCCCATTTCCACATCGTTTTCCAGCCCGGCTTCTTACCGTACAACAGGATTCCTGTCCGGTAGATCTTCCCTGCCATCCATGTAGTGAAAAGAAATCCGCCTGCGAGGAATCCCATAGAAAGCAGGAGCTGCCAGTAAGGCACGCTTCCGGGAACGCCATAGGGGATCCTTGCCATCATCACGATCGGGGAACTGAATGGAATGATACTTGCCCAAACGGATAGGGATCCACCCGGATCCTGTGCTGCGATGGACATGATAATAAAAGAAAAAATGATCGGCATGCTGATGGGCAATAAAAGGGATTGCGCTTCCTGCGGATCTTCGTTCACCACACTTCCTACTGCGGCAAAAAGAGAAGCATAAAAAAGGTATCCTCCCAGGAAATAATAAATAAAACACCCGATGATAAGGATCCAGTTTGTATTGGCAATGGATTGTTTTACTTCAAAAATCTGACGGGCGGCTTCACTGCCCTGAACAGTTGAAGCGCTTGTCATGGCATTTGCATGTTGCATATTGTTCACCTCCGTGAGCAACTCCTGGGGAATGAAGGCCTGAGCTACGCCAACCAGCAATACGATCAGGCCGATCCACAATAGAAACTGAGTAAGACCTACTGCGCCTATGCCAACGATCTTGCCCAGCATCAGTGGAAAGGGTTTAACGGAACTCACGATCACTTCAGCAACCCGGCTGGTTTTTTCCTCCATCACGCCGCGCATCACGGCAGCTCCATACACAAAAGTGAGCAGGTAAATCAGGAATCCGCAGGCGTACCCAATGCCGTCTGAAAGGCCCTGGCTCGATGCTTTGGAATCCTTGCCTTCATCAGAGAAGGTTTTCAGTTCAGCAATATCTGCAGCAGCACGGATCGAATCAAGACGGGCAGGGGTCAGGTTGGTCTTTGTAAATATCATGCGATCGGTTATAGCAGAAGAAATACGTTTTTCGAGATCATCGATATTGGCGAGCCCCAGTTGTTTTTTATATTTTAAGCGAAGGATCGTTTTTTGTCCTTCATTCAGCACGGGAATGATGAGCACGGCGCTGCAATTCTTTTCCGAATAATTCAGACTGTCGATACCCGGACCGAAATCAAAGCTTATGCCTGAATCACTTTTGAGATAGTCTTTAAAATAACCGTTCTGATCCATCACCGCTATGCGATGGCTTGTCTTTCCTTTGATTGCAAGAGCTACCGTTCCGGATATGAGCAGAACAAACATGATGGGCAGCAGAAAAGTGGAAAGAAGAAATGTTTTATTTCTGACGCGGGTGATGTATTCCCTGCGGATAATTAAGCCGATTTTTTTCATAAAATCAGGATTGAATGGTTTGAAACTGACGGGAAACAGATGTTCCCTCTACCAGTTTGATAAAAATTTCATTCAGAGAAGGCAGAAGTTCCGTAAAAACCGAGATACTGCTCTGACGGTTGATGAAATATTCCAGCACTTCATTGGGTGTATGTCCTTCCTTTATTCTTAGCGTAAGGGTTTGATCATGCTTCGAAAGCAGATCAAAAAAATCATTGCTGAGATTTTCGGGAAGCGGTCGGGCAGTAATGCGAAAAAGATTTTCCTTGAAATCCTGCTTCACATCGGGTATCGCTCCGTCGAGGATCTTCTGCCCTTTATTGATCAGCATGATATGATTACATATTTCTTCCACCTGTTCCATACGGTGTGTGCTGAAGATAACGGAAGCTCCGTTCGCCGCCAGCCGGAAGATCTCATCTTTGATCAGGTTTGCATTGATCGGATCAAGCCCGCTAAAGGGTTCATCCAGTATGATCAGTTCAGGTTCGTGCAAAACAGTGATCACGAATTGGAGTTTCTGAGCCATGCCCTTACTCAGATCTTCAATTTTTTTATTCCACCAGCTTTGCATTTCAAAACGCGTGAACCATTTCTTAACGCTGGCCATGGCTTCGGACTTCGACAGGCCTTTTAGCCGCGCCAGATAAATCGCCTGCTCTCCAATTTTCATTTTCTTATACAATCCTCTTTCTTCCGGCATGTAACCAATGCGGGATGCATCATTTTCGGGATCGAAGGTTTTACCATTCAGCAGGATGTTTCCTTCATCGGGATAAAATATGCCGGTGATCATGCGGATCAGGGTTGTTTTGCCTGCGCCGTTAGGGCCAAGCAATCCGAAGATGGTTCCTTTCTCCACCTTAAAACTGATATCATCCACTGCCTTTTGCGTAGCAAAATATTTTTTCAGATGAGACACTTCAAGCATTGACATGAATTGTTGGTTTGGATGAAAAAATTCCTGCAATTGTTTCAGCTACACGCTCGCCATCCATGGCTGCGCTCATGATGCCACCTGCATATCCGGCTCCTTCGCCGCAGGGGAATAAATTTTTAAGTTGCGGATGGACCAGGGTCTCGGGGTCACGGGGTATGCGCACGGGCGAGGAGGTCCTGGATTCCGTTGCTATAATGACGGCTTCATTTGTATAATATCCTTTCATTTTCTTACCGAAAGCTGGAAAACTTTTCTGCAAACTTCGTGCAAGCAGGGAAGGAAATACTTCAGCTACCGGCGAGGAAGTGAGTCCAGGAACATAGGAACAATCCGGCAAAGAAACTGAATGTTTATTATTTACAAAATCTATCATCCTTTGACCCGGAGCTTTAAAGCCGCCGCCTCCGGCCCGATAAGCCTGTTGTTCAATGGAAGCTTGGAAATACATAGCAGCCAAAGGCCCGTGCTTTTCGAATTCTTTCCAATCTGACGATTCGATATTGACAACGATACCGGAATTGGCATAGGGATTATTCCTTTTGGAAGGCGACCAGCCATTGACCACCAATTCGCCTTCGTTCGTGGCTGCCGGAGCAATGATACCTCCTGGACACATGCAAAACGAAAAAACGGTTTTGGGATTAACATCACTGACCAATTGATAGGCAGCGGGCGGAAGCTGTTTTGCCGTTGCATCCGCTGAGCCGGTAAAATGATATTGAATGGCATTGATGAGTTCCTGGGGATGTTCCACGCGGACACCGAGCGCAAAAGGCTTTGGTTCGATACGGATTTTTTTTTGACAAAGCAGTTGAAAGATATCCCTTGCTGAATGTCCGGTAGCGAGGATCAATGCATCTGCAGGATAAGATGAACCATCGGCGGTATGCACTTCCCGGATGCGCTCGTTTACAGATGACCACCCGGTAAGTTTTTTCCCGAAGTGCAATTCGCCGCCGCAGGCAATGATAAAATGCCTCAGGGCCGTAATGATGCCGGGAAGTTTATTCGTTCCGATATGGGGATGCGCATCATATAATATGGACTCGTCAGCGCCGAACTGAACGAAGAGGTTCAGGATGCGATGGATATTTCCCCGCTTATTGCTGCGCGTATATAATTTTCCGTCGCTGTAAGTGCCCGCACCTCCTTCGCCGAAGCAATAATTGCTTTCGGGGTTGATGATGCCTTCTTTATTCAGGAAGGCCAGGTCGCGGCGACGCGCGCGGACGTCCATTCCTCTTTCGATCAAAACCGGCCTGATGCCTGCGTGGATCAGCCGCAGCGCAGCAAAAAGTCCTGCCGGGCCCGCACCCGCGATGAGTACAGTTTTACCGGCATGCGAAACATCCTTGACGGATTGATGAGCTATCTTCCGCTGGAGATAGGGTTCATTGATAAACACGGTTGCCGATAGAAGGATCTGGGGATGCCTGGACCTTGCGTCCACGGCCCGTTTGAGTAGATGAAATCCGGTGATGCTTTTTTCGGGGAAACCAGCTGACCGCGCGAGTTCATTTCTAATCAGTTGTTCGCTGGCTGCGACTGAAGGTTCAATTTTTATCTGAATTTTTTTTTGCATCCGAAATAGTCGTGACCCTCCGGGAGAAAGTACTTAAAAATCAGTAGATGGTAAAACTAGGCTAAGAAAATTTTCTAAAAAAATTTCCAGTTCAATTTATGATCAGGTAGTTTCCTTGAACTGGCTGGTTTACCATGCTTTAATGAAAGGTATGTTTAAACCAGGAAGAAGGTCTTAAATTTTTTTTCAAAAAATCGGATCATAAAATAGAATGGTATCAAATTATCTGTATCTTCAATCGGTTCTCAACAATATTATATGGAGAAATATTTTAATCCAGCGCACCGGTCATTTGCCATCTCCATTTTTACACTGCGCAAACCGAAGCTCCGCTTGAGTTTTGTTGATCCCGCTCTAGATGCGAATCGTCGCCTGATGGCGGTACACCGAAGTCCGTCGTAATTTACTGGCTGGTGAATGCATGGGTATATTTAATCCGTCGGTTTAAGCATTCGGTTTTCCCAGTTCTTTATTTTTGAAGGTAAAATAACATGGTCTTTTATGCTTCGGCTGGCTACTTGAAATAACCAATTAATAAAAAATTTTTTATTCAGAAATTAATCTTGATATTCGTCCCCCTGCNNTTTTTGTAATGCCGAAAACCTTTGAAAAAGTCTGGACCAATTGTCTCGAAATAATAAAAGATATCGTAGAGTGGCAACATTATAAAACGTGGTTTGAACCCATTCGTCCTGTTGAACTGAAAGAGCAGATTTTAGTGATCCAGGTTCCGAGCCAGTTTTTTTATGAATACCTCGAGGAGCATTATGTGAATTTATTGGCAAAAACTTTGAGAAGGATTTTGGGCAAGGAGGCGAGACTTGAATACCGGATTATGGTGGATAGCGGGAATCAGCAAAACAAACCTTTGACAATGGATGTTCCGGCGCATAGCTATAAAACGATTTCAAATAATGAAATGGATTTTCCCCTGATTATCAATAATCCGGTCAAAAACCCATTTGTCATTCCAGGCCTCAAGAAAATGCAGATTGATGCCCAGTTGAATCCCGTTTACACTTTTGAGGCGTTTATTGAGGGTGATTGCAACCGGGTTGCCCGCAGGGCCGGGAAAACGGTGGCTGAGAAGCCGGGAGCCAATTCCTTTAATCCGCTTGTCATTTATGGTGGTGTAGGCTTGGGTAAAACGCATCTGGCCCAGGCTATAGGGAACGAAGTGCGCAGGACACACCACAACAAGGTGGTATTATACGTGAGTTCCGAGAAGTTTATCAATCAGTTTATTGATCACAGCCGGAACAATGCCGTCAATGATTTCATTCATTTTTATCAGTTGGTGGACGTGCTGATCATCGATGACGTAGAGTTCTTCAACCGTGCAGAGAGATCTCAGGACGCATTCTTTGCCATATTCAATCACTTGCATCAGTCAGGCAAGCAATTGATCCTGACCTCGGATAAACCGCCTAAGGATCTCGAAGGTGTTCAGGAAAGGCTGCTCAGCCGGTTCCGTTGGGGCCTGAGTGCGGACGTCCAGATTCCGGATTATGAAACCCGGATCGAGATCCTGGAAAGGAAAATGAAAAATGACGGATTGGAGATGCCCAAGGAGGTGGTTAAATATCTTGCTTATAACATTAACAGCAATGTGCGGGAACTCGAAGGCGCATTAATATCTCTTCTGGCACAATCTTCGCTAAACAAGAGAGAAATCGATCTGGAATTGTCGAAGAAAGTGTTAAGAAATTTTGTTAAGACGAGCAGTAAGGAAATTACCATTGAAACCATTCAGCGGATGGTATGCGAATATTTCGATCTGCCGTATGATAAGCTGCTCCAGAAGACCCGGAAGAGGGAGATCGTGCAGGCCCGGCAGATCACGATGTATCTGGCCAAGGCATTTACCAANNAGTGAGCATTTCGGGGGAAGGGATCATACTACCGTAATCCATTCCTGTCAGACCGTAAAAGATCTGATGGATACCGACAGCCTGTTTCGCGAAAATGTAACCGAGCTCCAGCAAAAAGTGCAGCTGGCGGCTATGTAGCGTTTGGCTTAAATCAAATAAGATATTGCCCATCGGATCCCGGTGGGTTTTTTATTGGAACATGTTCAGGAAAAAACAGATTGCAGAAGATGGCGCATCTGACCTCCGAAAAAAATAAAGAGCATGGTCGCCAGGAGGTAGCCTGCAAAGAAGCTTATCAGGAGAAGGGGTTTGGATATGGATTGCATGCCCTGCAGCAAATCC
>PLEB01000380.1 GCA_003136915.1 Chitinophagaceae bacterium | reverse complement strand
TAGATCCGGCTTCCTTTGCCTTTCTGGCATATTCCATTACTTCGGCAGTGGGCAGGAGGCCGTGGACCTTTACATCTGTATGGTATCTTGCCGCTTGAGGGCAATAAGAACAGTCTTCCGGACAACCTCCCGTTTTGACCGAAAGCAGGGTACAAACCTGGACCTCCGCCGTATTATTGTACGCGCGGTGAACCGTTGCTGCCCTGTACACCAATTCCAGCAGGGGTAACTCGTAGATCTCCTGGATTTCTTCTTTCGTCCAATTGTTGCGGATCATAAAGTGTTTGTTTAAGGTTGAGAGCATTTACAGGTGATAACTCAGGTTTGTTTTGGGTGTAAGCGCAAGCAGGGTTTCATAGATAAGCAGGATGGTTTGTTCTATATCCCTTTTATTAAGCATTTCCACTGTGGTATGCATATATCGCAGGGGAATGGAAATCAATACGGAAGGGCATCCTTCGTTGGCGTATGCAAAGGAATCCGTATCCGTTCCGGTGCTTCGGGAAACTGCCCTCAGTTGCACCGGAATATTTTTCTTTTCTGCGGTTTCCCGAACAAGAGACAGGAGTTTATTATGCACAGCAGGACCGAATGCGAGTGAAGGTCCTTTTCCGCAGGTAACATCCCCTTCCACAAGTTTGTTGACCATGGGTGTTGCCGTATCGTGGGTCACATCCGTAATGATGGCAACATTCGGCTTAATCCTCCGGGCTATCATTTCAGCGCCACGAAGACCTACTTCTTCCTGCACTGCATTTACGATATACAGACCGTAGGGTAATTCTTTTTTATTTTCTTTCAGCAAACGCGCTGTCTCCGCAATCATGAATCCGCCGATCCGGTTATCGAAAGCGCGGGCGATCAGGGAATCATAGGCCAGCTCATCAAATCCATCCTGGTAAGTGACAACTGAGCCGGGGTGAATGCCGAGGTCCTGGACCTCCTTCTTATTGCGGGCGCCGCAATCCAGGAACAGGTTTTCGAGTTTTGGATGCACTTCTTTTGAATCGGGGTTTCCCTGTCTTGTATGAATAGCGGGCCATCCAAAAACTGCTTTAATGGGACCTTTGCTGCTGTGTATGATAACACGCTGGCCCGGTGCCACCTGGTAGTCCACGCCACCATTTCTTTTGAGATATAAAAGTCCCTCAGGGTTTATATAATTGACGAACCAGCTGATTTCATCAGCATGTGCTTCAATCACAACCCTGAAATCCGATTTGGCATTTTTTACTGCAACAGCAGAACCGTATGGATCCGTGAAATAGCTGTCAGTATAGGGTTTGATGTATTCAATCCACTTTTTTTGTCCTTCACTTTCAAAACCAACAGGGGAGGGCGTGTTCAGGTATTTTTTAAGGAAAGAATAAGAATTGTCGGTGAGTATGGATTTTTTCGACACGGAAGCAGCGGAGCCTTTGGCCATGCAAGGTAATTTGGGCCAAAAATAATCAAATTGGCAGTAACAGCATCAGGAGTCCGGAAAGCATCATCAGTCCGTCCAGGACAAAATAATAGAGATAATCTGAAAAATTCCGTTTGGCATAAGGATACAGAATTGCCAGTATGCATCCGGGAAGGAGCAGAACAATAACGGCAATCAGGGATAGCCCGGTAAAAAGCAGGCCCAGTGTGAAAATGGCAAAGGCGATCAGCGAAAATATAAACAGCCGGTTAACCCCCTGTTCATCAAAATAAGTGATCATACTTCGGATGCCTTCTTCCTTATCATCGTCACGGTCGCGATAATCAAACAAAATACAAATGCCGTAGATCAGAAAAAAACGGCTGGCTGCAAATAATTTCATCTGATGATTAAAATGTTCACCCGCAATGAAAACGGGCATAATGGCCGTGACAAAGGTCCATACCATCGTCAGAAAAGTTGTTTTTCCGATGGCAACCTGCTTTAAAAATCTGAAATAAGGCAAAGGGATCTTGGGAGCCGAATACAGGAATGTGATGAACGTGGCAAAAAGCAGAGCTACCCAATGATAGCGTAATTTGATAAAAAAGACAACAGACCCGATTACGCCGGCAAAATAAAACAGCAGGTGAGTATTTTTATGATCATGCGTCCACTTTACGCGGTCGGGAGACTTTTGGGATTGCGGAGTGAGGAACCAGTGAAAATTATAACTACACATGCTCGCAAAAAAAACAAACCAGAAAAAATCATGGGAAACAGGGAGGTTCAGAACATGGCTTGTTTGCCAGGTCATCAATACGGAACAGAGTGAAATATATATGCTGCTGAAAAGAAAAAAGTTGAAGATTTTCCGGAGCCAGTCCAAAGTTATATTGATTAATGGAGAAGTACAATTTGACCGGTTCTCACGGTATCACTGACCCTCCCCGCAAGGTCAGTTAGAAAAAAGCGAAAATCTATGGTATCATTCTCTCCATTATCTATCTGAATAAATTGCCAGTTCAGCGATAAGCTGAACTGAGCGCTGTTCGCATCCGGAATCGGGTTTTCCGAACTGCTCAATATGGTTACAAAAGTATCACTTGTTTCCTGACTCGGATCGGCGATTGGTTTCAGATTATAGCGGTGCCGGATCATGGTTAAACTATCACCGTCGATCTTGCCGTTTTTCTGGCTGTAATCCAAAACTGCGTTGAAATTTCCATTTATCGGAACAATGCTTGTGTAAGATTGGAGCTC
>PLEB01000047.1 GCA_003136915.1 Chitinophagaceae bacterium | reverse complement strand
GTTGTTGGCATTGCAGCCTGTCTCCTGATTTTCCTTGTTCTGCAATATGAACAAAGCTTCGACAGCTTCCATGCTAAAAAGGATCGCATTTATCGCGTTGTCAGAGAGGGCAAGAATCCAATTGGGAGGGAATATCGCACAGGAGTACCGTTCCCTGTAACGAACGGGCTAAGGACGGAATATCCTCAATTGGAAAATGCTGCCGCAATTTACGGAGATGCCGGTGTTATGGTTCTCATCCCCGGCAGCAAAGAACCGTCCCAGAAAAAGTTTAAGGAGAACAAAGTTTTCTTTGCAGAACCCCAGTTTTTCAAAATGTTTGACTTCCTGATGTTGAGAGGGAATCCTGAAAATGATATTACTGAACCGAATACTGTTCTACTAACCAGATCCACAGCCGGGAATTATTTTGGTGACTGGAAAACGGCGACTGGAAAAACAATCACCATATATAACCAACCAATGAAGGTGACCGGAATTCTGGATAATCCACCTACTAACACGGATTTCCCTCTAAGCGTTGTGGTTTCATATGCAACGCTGGTGAAGCATGTTAATATGAACAATTGGGTGAACATTTCGGATGACAATTATTGTTTTGTTCTTCTGCGATCTCAATACCCCGCCAGACAATTTGATAATCTGATGCCGGCATTTATTACTAAACACATGCCGCCAGATCATGCAGGTTATGACCTGATACTTCAACCGCTTAAGGAAATTCACTATGATGAGCGTTTCGGAAATTTCAACGGCCGCACTTTCAGCAAGGAGTTAATTACTGCACTTAGTCTGATCGGGTTATTCCTCCTCATCATTGCTTGCGTCAATTTCATCAATCTTTCCACGGCACAGGCCATCAACCGGGCAAGGGAAGTCGGTGTGCGAAAAGTGCTGGGAGGAAGGCGCGCGCAATTGCTGCTCCAATTCCTTGGAGAAACCAGCCTGATATGTTTTATTGCGTTGATCCTGGCAATGACCATTGCAGTAATGACGCTGCCTCTCCTGAATGGTTTACTTGAAACCCAGCTTTCCTTTAACGTTCTGCAAAATCAAGGCATCCTGTTGTTTATGGTTTTGGTATTTGTTGCAGTTACCTTTCTTTCGGGGCTCTATCCGGCCATGGTTTTGTCAGGGTTCAATCCGATCAATGCATTGAAAAGTAAGATTGCAGCTCATTCAGCCAAGGGTATCTCTCTCAGGAGGGCGTTAGTCGTTCTCCAGTTCGTCATTGCTAAGGCCCTCGTCATCGGAACATTGGTCGGAGTATCACAGATGAACTATTTCAAAAATGCCGATCTCGGATTCAATAAGACCGCAATCATTAATGTTCCATTCCCAGGTGACAGCCTCAGTCGTACAAAACTAGGAATGCTTCGTGACCAGCTGATTCGCGAGCCGGGAATAAAAGAAGTCAGTTTCAGCGCAGGAGCTCCGGTTGGAGGTGGAGACTGGTATACGGATCTGCAATTGACCACCAACCATACTGAAAAACCGGATCTGATCGTAGGCATGAAGGTTGCCGATACGGCTTATTTTGGCATTTATAAATTCCAAATGGCCGCCGGCAGGATTTATTTCCCATCGGACACCGTAAAAGAATTCGTCGTAAACGAAACGCTGGTGAAAAACCTTGGGCTTGGCAGTCCTCAGAATGCCATCGGGAAAAATATCAGAGTTAATGGATGGGTTCGCTCCATTGTTGGTGTAGTAAAAGATTTTCACGACAATTCCTTACGCGATCCGATACGCCCCCTGGTGATGACAACACTTCAGGATGCATACGGTTGTGTAAATATCAAGCTGCAGCCAGGCAAAACAAAGGCAACCGTTGCCGCGGTAGCATCGCTCTGGAACAATATTTACCCGGATTTTGTTTTTGAATACAGCTTTATCGATCAGTCCGTCGCAGACTATTACAAACAGGAAAACCAGCTTTCACAACTTTACAAAATATTTTCCGGCATCGCCATCTTTATATCCTGCCTGGGTCTGTACGGCCTCATTTCCTTTATGGCTGCAAGGAGAATTAAAGAAATCGGGATCCGCAAGGTACTTGGCGCCTCGCCTGGAAATATTGTGTTCCTTCTTTCCAGGGAGTTCACCCTGCTCATCGCGATCGCTTTTCTGATTGCATGCCCGTTCGCCTGGTATTTCATGATAAAATGGCTGCAGCAATACAGTTTCCGGATTNNAGCTGGCTCCGCAGCGATAGCTATAGCGAAGGGGCCTGCTGTCGTTTTACTTTTCAGTATATTTACCTGCAACTAATTCAACAATTATGAAATCGCTATTTCTTGCAATCCTATTTGCAACAGTTTTGTCTTCTGCATCTGCGCAACGGAGCGCGCCCGATACCCTGCAGACAAATATAGGTCCGCTTACCATTCAGCCGATCCAACACGCCAGCCTGATACTTACCGTGAATGGTATAACCATTTACGCTGATCCTAATGGTGTTGATAATTACCAAGGGCTGGAACCTCCCGATATTATACTTATTACAGATATACATGGCGACCATTTTGATGTCAAAACCATCGACGCTGTTAAAAAGCCCGGCACCCGNNAACGGCTATGTGCTTGGCATAGGCGGCAAGCGCATCTACTTGTCAGGCGATACACAGGGCATTCCTGAAATGCGCTCCCTGAAAGATATTGATGTTGCCTTCGTTTGCATGAACCTTCCTTATACCATGGATATCAAGGAGGCTGCTGATGCAGTGTTGGAATTTAAACCAAAAATTGTTTACCCATATCATTACCGCGGGCAGGGTGGGTTAAGTGATATCAATGGTTTTAAGAGCCTTGTGGAAGCGGGAGATAAAAATATAGAAGTGCGGTTGCGTAACTGGTATCCTGGAAAATAAATCTGTTGGTTTATTAAAAGTAATCACAAGTGCAAACAATATTAGGAGCAGGCGGTGCTATTGGAATTGAACTTGCCAAAGCGCTACCTGCGTACACAAACAAAATCCGCCTTGTCAGCCGTAATCCAAAAAAGGTAAACNNGTTGAAGGTTCTGAAATCGTTTATCTGACGGTAGGTTTGCCTTATAAAACCAAATTATGGCAGAACACCTGGCCTGTTATCATGAAAAATGTTATTGAAGCCTGTAGTGTGAACAATGCCAAATTAGTGTTCTTCGATAATATTTATTTGTACGCGCCTGAAAAATTAAATCCGATTACGGAAGAACATCCTATTAACCCAAAAAGTAAGAAAGGAAAAGTAAGGGCAGCTATAGTTCAAATGCTATGGGATGCTGTAAAAAAAGAAAAAATTAAAGCCGTAATCGCAAGGTCAGCCGATTTTTACGGTCCATCAATTAAAGGCACCAGTATGCTAACCGAAATTGTATTCAAACCATTAAGCGAAGGCAAGAGATCAAGTTGGTTAGGGGGCACTAAGTACAAACATTCCTATACTTATACTGTTGACGCCGGCAGAGCAGTCGCTTTGCTTGGAAATACTTCCGATGCATTCGGACAAACCTGGCATCTTCCTACTGCACCTGACCCTTTCGCGGGTAAGGAATGGATAGAAGCCATTGCAAAAATGTTAGGTACAACACCCAAATATTTGGTATTAAATAAGTTTTTTGTGAGAGTAATCGGACTCTTTGTTCCAATTATGAAAGAAATGGTGGAAATGATGTATCAATACGATCAGGATTATGTGTTCAATAGTGACAAGTTTGAAAAAAGGTTTGATTTTAAACCAACTTCTTATAATGATGGAATCAAGGAAATCGTAAAGACCGATTATCAAAAATAGCAGGGATGTATATTTAGAATCGAATTAAGCATTATGATACTTCAAAACTAGAATGCAGTTATATATGGGGCCGGTGGCTCTTTAGGAGGAGAAGTAGCAAGAGCGTTCGCCGCTGCCGGCGCAAGGCTGTTTTTAACCGGCCACAATCTTAGGTCCGTTCAAAAAGTAGCAAATGAAATTCTTACTTCCAATGGAAAAGTGGAAGCCGATGAGGTGGACGCATTTGATGAAAATGCAATTAATGACCATTTGGAACGGGTCGCACAAAAAGTCGGTAAAGTTGATATATCATTCAATGCCGTCGGCGTTGATGTTATACAAAACATCCCCCTGGTCGATATCCCAATGGATGATTTTGTACGCCCGGTAACTTTGACAATGCAAACGCGGTTCTTAACTGCAACAGCCGCCGCCAAGCTAATGATAAAGCAGGGTTCAGGAATCATTTTATTCCTTACAGCAACACCCGGGGGGATAGGTTACCCTTTTACGGGCGGCTTTGCGGCAGCATGTTGCGCCGTAGAGAGCTTGTCGAGGAACCTGGCTTCAGAGCTAGGCGTATATGGTATACGTGTAGTAAATATCCGGTCCGGCGGTTCCCCGGATTCAAAGGTATTTAAAGAGGCGATTGAGTCAGATCCTGCAAGTATGGAGCCTGTCATACGAATGATGGAGGAAGATACGATGCTGAAAAAGCTACCTCTGATGGCTGATATAGCCAATGCTGCTGTATTCCT
>PLEB01000340.1 GCA_003136915.1 Chitinophagaceae bacterium | reverse complement strand
CATATCCGCGACGTGTGAGGTAGTCGGCGATAACAGCAAATGGTTTATGCCCAAAAAGTGTTTCATCCCGGTCCTGCTGACCGCTGCCTGTAATGAGGATCGCAGCTGCAAACGGACCGCCGGATTTGGGATAGGTTAGTGTTCCGGAATAATGTATGCCGGAAACAGGGTTATCATATTCAAGATCCTCACTGTTGTAGGGGAATGGAGGTTTCGGTGTTTGTGGCCTGAGGAGCACAACCTCAGAATCCGATGACCGGCCAAGACCCATTGGGAAATTCTGACCGTTCTGAAAAAAATATCCCATAATGCTATCGCTCCCGTTCCATTTACCGTGGTAGCCTCCATTGATCATTTTAATGATGATCACCAGGCTGTCTGCCTTTACACTGGTTTCACTGCATGGAAGTCCGAAAGCGTGCTGGTCCGGGCTGTCAAAGCTGGATAAATAGGAATGAGCGGAATCCGTTTTGATGTGAAAAACGATCTTAAGTTTTTGAGGGCCTGCTATCAAAAGGCCCTGCCAGTTTCCGGTGATGCCCTGTGCGAGCGGGAATAATGAAACCAGAATAAATAAGAAGGCGAGAAATCCATTTTTCATATGTCAGCTTTCATTAAAATTACATTTAAAATGATTTCCCGGGGAGAATCGTTGAAACCGCCGCCCGCCTTCTTTTTTATGATTGCTTTGCACCTGCTGAGGAATGATTTGAATGAGGATATAAAAAAAATTATTTTTGCCGTTCAAGTTTACCAACATACATGAACAAAGGTCCGGTTTCTCAGTTTGTAGCGCATCATTACAGGCATTTCAATGCAGCGGCACTCGTTGACGCAGCAAAAGGTTATGAAACTCATTTAACGGAAGGAGGAAAAATGATGGTCACCCTCGCGGGCGCCATGAGCACGGCTGAGCTTGGGGTTTCACTGGCAGAAATGATCCGCCAGGATAAAATACATATCATCTCCTGCACAGGTGCGAATCTTGAAGAGGATATCATGAACCTGGTGGCCCATTCGCATTATAAAAGAGTTCCTCATTACCGCGACCTTACACCACAACAGGAATGGGAACTTCTGGAAAAAGGATTGAACCGGGTAACGGATACCTGCATTCCCGAGGAGGAGGCGTTCCGGAAAATTCAGCACCATATCGTGCGTTTATGGAAGGACGCGGATCAGAAAGGAGAAAGGTATTTTCCGCACGAGTTCATGTACAGGCTGCTTCTGAGCCTGGTCATGGAAAAAGACTACGAAATTGACGCAAAGGATAGCTGGATGATAGCTGCGGCAGAGAAAAACCTTCCGATTGTTGTCGGGGGCTGGGAAGACAGTACTATGGGAAATATTTTTGCTTCCTATATTGTAAAGGGTGAAATGAAACCCACGACCATGAAAAGCGGCATTGAGTATATGGTCTGGTTGTCCGATTGGTACCGCAAAAATTCCGGAGGCAAGGGCATCGGGTTCTTTCAGATCGGCGGCGGTATTGCGGGTGATTTTCCTATTTGCGTGGTACCGATGATGTACCAGGATCTGGAATGGCACGATGTTCCGTTCTGGAGTTATTTCTGCCAGATCTCGGATTCAACCACGTCCTATGGATCTTACTCGGGCGCTGTTCCCAATGAAAAGATCACGTGGGGAAAACTGGATATTAACACACCTAAATACATCGTGGAAAGTGATGCAACCATTGTGGCTCCGCTTATATTTGCCTGGATTCTCGGTTGGTAAAGTAACCGGATAAATTGAAAGGATGAAAAAGCTTGGAAACTTTGTTGCCGGAAAATGGATCGAAACAGAAGGGGAAGGGCAAACGCTTTTTGATGCGGTCACAGGAGAGGTTCTTTGTATTGCCGGAAGCAAGGGAGTAGATTTCCAGCAAGTGCTGGACTATGGACGAAACACCGGCAATCCTGCTTTGCGCAACATGAGTTTTCAGGAGAGGGGCCGGATGTTAAAAGCCCTCGCACTTCATCTGCAGCAGCATCTGGAAAAATTTTACCTGCTTAGTTTTCACACCGGTGCTACCCGTGCCGATAGCTGGATTGATATCGAAGGAGGCATCGGGAATTTGTTTTCCTATGCTTCCCTGAGAAGAAAATTTCCTGATCAACCATTTTGTACGGACGGAGATCCTGTAAACCTCAGTAAGAACCATAGTTTTATCGGCCATCATTTACTGGTACCCAAGGAAGGCGTAGCAGTTCATATCAATGCATATAATTTTCCTGTATGGGGAATGCTGGAGAAAATTGCCGTCAACCTGCTTGCCGGCGTTCCGGCAATCGTAAAACCGGCAACCGTAACTTCTTACTTAACTGAAGCCGTGGTGCGCGAAATACATGCATCGCAAATTCTTCCTCNNGTTACATTTACCGGGTCCGCATCTACCGGCCTCAAGCTCAAATCCAACGCGAACATTCTCAAAGAGAATGTCTCTTTTACCATGGAAGCGGATTCATTGAATTGTATTGTACTTGGTGAGGATGTGGATCCTTCAAAACCAGAGTGGGATATTTTTGTAAAAGAGGTGAGGAAGGAGATGACAGTAAAAGCAGGACAAAAATGCACCGCTATCCGCAGGATTTTCGTACCGGAAAACCGGGTCGAAGAAATGAGTAAATCCATATTCAAGGCGCTTGCTCAAACGGTCATCGGAAATCCTGCCAATGAAAAAGTGCGAATGGGTTCCCTGGCGGGACAGGATCAGCGGAAAGAGGTGCGCGAACAGGTTCGGAAATTACTAGCCTCATCACAAATCATTTATGGGTCAATGGACAGTGTCGAATTATTGGATGCGGATGCTGTCAAAGGAGCATTCATGGGTCCTCTTTTGCTACTGAATGATCGGCCTTTTTCCGGAGAAGAGGCCCATCGCATTGAAGCATTTGGGCCCGTGAGTACGCTCATGCCTTATAGAAATATGGATGAAGCAATCGCATTATCAAAAAAAGGAAAGGGTTCCCTGTGCAGTACTATTGTCACGTACGTTGATGAGGTTGCAAAACAGTATGTGACAGGTGCCGCAACGCACCATGGCAGGATACTTGTATTAAACAGGGATTGCGCAAAAGAAAGTACCGGTCATGGTTCTCCGCTGCCCATGTTGGTTCATGGCGGACCTGGAAGGGCCGGGGGCGGCGAAGAAATGGGTGGTGCCCGGGGAGTAAAGCATTATATGCAGAGGATAGCGATTCAGGGTTCGCCTACAACCCTTACGGCAATCACATCCGTTTATCAACCGCATGCGAGGCAAACCTTGGATGAGAAACATCCATTTAAAAAATATTTTGAGGAGCTGAAAATCGGGGATACCGTTGTTACCCATAAACGCACGATTACGGAATCTGATATTGCGCAGTTTGCCAATCTCAGTTGGGATCATTTTTATGCCCATACCGACCACACATCATTAGAAGGAACCATTTTTGAAAAACCAGTGGCGCATGGTTATTTTATTCTGAGCGCCGCAGCAGGATTATTTGTGGATGCAGCCAAGGGCCCGGTACTTTTAAATTACGGGATCGAAGAATGCCGTTTCATAAAACCTGTTTATGCAGGAACAACGATCGGCGTCAGACTGACCTGCAAAGAGAAAACAGACCAGGAATTAAAGGAAGGGGAAACTGTACCAAAAGGCATAGTAAAATGGTATGTTGACGTTATTGATGATTCGGGAGAATCCGTGATGATTGCCACTATCCTCACTATGGTAAGAAAAAAATCTTAAGTAATATGAATGGGCTTATATCCGGCTATGTGAAATCGGTCAGACATGGGCAATGCCTGACCATCGAATTTTTTCATCCGAAAAGTAATTCACTGCCTGGCACTCTTCTGATGGAGCTTGGATTTCAGATTCATGCAGCTGGGCTTGATGAGGAAGTGCGTGTGATCCTTCTGCGTTCTGCGGGAGAAAAAGCTTTTTGCGCCGGCGCTTCGTTTCAGGAATTAGGCAGCATAAAAACTGCGGGGGAAGGCGAAGACTTCTTCAATGGCTTTGCACACGTATTCAACAGCATGCGCAAATGTCCCAAGTTTATTATTGCACGGGTCCAGGGAAAATGCGTGGGTGGCGGGGTCGGACTAGTTGCTGCCGCAGATTACGCGATTGCACTGACCGGCGCGGAGATCAGGCTCAGCGAACTTTCTCTTGGCATCGGACCCTTTGTTATTGGCCCTGTCATGGAACGAAAGATCGGATTATCTGCTTTTTCACAGCTTGCCATAGATGCAAATTCCTGGAGAACGGCAGAGTGGGCAAAGTCAAGAGGCTTTTATTCAGAAGTGCATGCTACAAAAGAAGTCATGGATGAATCCATATACCGCCTCCAAAATTACCTGAGCCATTCCAGTCCCGATGCGATGAAGGAAATGAAAAAAATGTTTTGGGAAGGCACATCCCATTGGGATCAATTACTGGCTGAGCGCGCAAAAATCAGCGGCAAGCTCGTTATTAGTGAATTCGCAAGGAAAGCGATTAATAAGGGTTGATAGTTGATAGTTGATGGTTGATGGACTCTAGGGGTTATGAGTTAGGGATTATGAATTATGAGTTATGGGTTGATGGACTTTAGGTGTAAAATCGGATCTGATGTCCATCAGCCATCATCCATAACTCCTAACTCATAACCCATCAACCCTTCCTCATCCTTCCCCGCTCAAATCACTATACATGTAAAGCGGATCAATTGCACTATTTGGCCCCATGCTGAGTATGGTATGGAGAAGTCCGTCTTTCAAACCATATACCCATCCATGAAGTTGTGGAGCTTTTGTATGTTGCCAGGCGCGTTGTATGATGGAGGTTTTCGACAGGTGTAAAACCTGTTCCTGCACGTTGAGTTCCGTAAGGCGGTCTTCCCTTTTTTCCTGATCCGGAATAGCATCCAGTTCATCGCGGTGCAGGCGGTAAACATCTTTGATATTTCGCAGCCACATATTAAGCACCTGTTTGAAATCGTGGTTGGTCATTGCTGCCCTGATACCGCCGCATCCATAATGTCCGCATACAATCACGTGCTTTACTTTAAGATGGACAACGGCATATTCCAACACGCTGAGCAGGTTTACGTCTGTATGAATAACCAGGTTTGCCAGGTTCCTGTGAACAAAAATTTCGCCGGGCAGCGTACCCGTAATTTCATTTGCGGGAACCCGGCTATCACTGCATCCAATCCATAAAAACTCAGGATGCTGATGAGCCAGGTTCAGGAAGAAATCGGGCGATTCCTTTACCATGCCGGCTGCCCAGGATTTATTATTGGAAAGCAGTTTTTCGTAAGCGCTCATACTCTTCAATTAGCTGGCAAAAATTAAAACTCTTCTTTTTAATTTTTACTTTGTACTTTTTAATTTGATATAAAAGAAGATCCCAAACGATCTCTTAAATATTCAACCCTCCGCAAATACTGATCACCTGACCGGTAATATAACTACTCATATCGGAAGCCAGGAAAAGGGCAGTATTTGCGATTTCTTCCGCGCTGCCAAATCTTCCAAGAGGAATTTTCGCGAGAAAGGATTTGGCACTTTCTTCATCCTGAAGATAATGGGTCATATCCGTTTCTATAAAGCCGGGTGCGATTGCATTGCATCGGATATTACGGCTGCCGAGTTCATGCGCAACCGATTTCGTGAATCCGATGATCCCTGCTTTGGAAGCAGCGTAGCTCGACTGCCCTGCGTTTCCCCGGATGCCTATAATAGAACTCATATTTATAATAGATCCTTTTTTTGCCTTCAGCATGGGCCGCACAACGTGTTTGGTCATATTAAAAACGCTCTTCAGGTTCGTGGTCATCACCTCGTCCCATTGTTCAGGCGTAAGACGCAGCAACAAACTATCTTTGGAAATGCCCGCATTATTTATGCAAACATCAACAGTTCCATATTCTTTCAAAACGGCATTTACGAGTTCACCGCATTCTTCGAAGGAAGCCGCGTTACTTTTGTATCCTTTTGCTTTTATTCCCAGCGCAGCGAGTTTTTGCTCCAGTATGCGTGCCTTTTCATCACTGGAAAGAAAGCTGAATGCAATGTTGGCACCCTGTGAAGCGAGTTTAAGGGCAATCGCCTCCCCTATTCCCCGGGCAGCCCCGGTTATGATGGCTATTTTACCCTCTAATAATTTCATGTCATTCCATTAAAGAATGTCAAATATATACAACCGAAGGATTGCAGGTAAATAAAAATATTAATTTAAAGCCTTTCAACCCGCATGGATTGTAAAGTTGCCAGGAACTTATTATTGATTTCATTTGGCGCAGAAACATTTTTCGCGACCTATGGTTTGTTGTTAGGTGCTGAAACATCTTTTGCCTCAATCCTGTATTTTATCGCCGGCCTGGGCCTTGTATTTTCAATATTGTTCCTGCCTGAAGCCCGGTTTGATCGCTACGGGAAATCGGCTGTTGGCGGCCTCTGGATAAAATGCGGACTGGCCATAATCATGCTATTCCTGGCCTATATCACGTCCCGATACTGGCTTGACCAGATCCCGGTTGATCCGGATTATGCGGATATGCTGCCCATAATCAAAGTGATGAACGAAAGATTTCTTAGCGGCCACTGGAAACAGGTTTACGATCCCGTTTCGGAGATATGGAACGGCGCACATCCGATCTATCTTCCTGCCATGTGGTTCCCATATTCGGGTGCACTGCTACTGAACCTGGATATGCGATGGATAACGGTTATCGCTATTCTATTAAGTTTCACTGGATTTTTATTCATCCTGAGAATCAGGAAAAATGCGATTTACTCATACCTGCTGCCCGTGATTGCAGGCATGCTATTTTGGTGGATTTTTTCAAAAGACGACGTACATGGCCTTATCAGCCTGAGTGAGGAAGGTCCGGTGATTCTATACTTCGTACTGCTTTGCTTTGGGATTATTTCAGGAAATATTTATTTTATCGGTATCGCTGCATCTCTTTGCCTTTTGAGCAGGTACAGCATGATTGGCTGGCTGATCCCCTTTCTCCTTTTCCTGTTTTGGCATAAACAATACAAAAAGGCGATAATCTTTTCAGTTACCATCATACTTTTCTTTCTTCTTTTTTTCTTAATTCCTTTCGGAGTTGCGCCTGCAAAGCAATTGATCCATCTTCCTTCTGCCTATATTAATTTTGCATCGAGGGTTTGGAGGGATACACCGGAAGTATTCTGGCTAAATCCGGGCTTTGCCAAATTCTTCGGCCCTCATGGAACGGCCACCCTGTACAAAACCCTGGTGCTTGGCAGTTTTGTTTTACCCGTTTTGTTTACGGTGTTCTGCCTTTTGCAAAAAAAATGGAGGTTGAATAATCTCAATCTGGCCGCCTTCAAACTGAGCCTGATTGTTTTCTATCAATTCATTGATGTGCCTTACGGGTATCTTTTTTATACATCGTCTTTTGTGAGCCTGATCATTGCGGGAATAATATGCAGCCAGCAAAACAAAGAAAAAGAAAATCAGAATTCGCCGGCTGCCAGCATTTGATGAATTTCCTCAATATACCTTCGGTCATTGCAAAGCCTTGGTACTTTATGCTGCCCGCCCAGCTTGCCTTTCCTGCGCAACCAGCTTGTGAACAAACCCTTGGGGACAGATTTAACCAGCGGGGACCGCAAGGCAATATCCTTATATCGTTTGGCTTCATAATCGCTGTTTACCTCCTGCAGTGCCTTGTCCAGTTCGCGGGCAAATAAAGAGATGTCCGCGGGCTCTTTTTCGAATTCGATAAGCCATTCGTGCGCACCATTGGAATGATCTCCGAAATAAATGGGCCCTGCGGTATAGTCATTCACAACAGCGCCTGACTTTTCTGCCGCCGAAACAATGGCCTTGTCAGCGTTATCCACAATCACTTCTTCTCCGAATGCATTGATAAAATGTTTGAGCCTTCCGCTAACCCGGATCCGGTATGGTTTCAGGGAAGTGAACTGAATGGTGTCCCCAAGCAGGTATCTCCATAACCCTCCATTGGTACTGATAACCAGTGCATAATTTTTCCCTTTATCCACCTGGCTCAAACCGACCGTTTGCGGATCTGGCTTTCCATATTCGTC
>PLEB01000303.1 GCA_003136915.1 Chitinophagaceae bacterium | reverse complement strand
GTCTGGATATACCTGAAGTATTCGGCTGGCTGAATCCGGGATTAGTAAAAACGGATGAAATCAAAATCAGTAAAAGCAGGCATTTTCTTATCATTTCAAATCATTTAGACAAATGTATCTCCAATTTACGGCTTGCCCTGATCTTCAAAAGCATTATTTTTACGTCAATTTTTTAATTCAACCCACAGCAACAATGGCAGATATTTTTGAAAAGCTTACTAAAAATCGGGGGCCGATCGGGCAACACCGGGATAGGGCACATGGATATTTTGCATTTCCAAAACTGGAAGGAGAAATCGGAAGTCGCATGAAATTCCGTGGCAAGGACATGATTGTTTGGAGCCTGAATAATTATCTTGGGCTGGCAAATCATCCGGAGGTTAGAAAAACGGATGCAGAGGGCGCTAAAAAATACGGGCTCGCCGCGCCCATGGGAGCGCGAATGATGAGTGGAAACAGCAACTACCACGAACAATTGGAAAAAGAACTTTCCGATTTCGTTAAGAAAGAAGATACCTGCCTGCTCAATTATGGATATCAGGGCATGGTGAGTATAATTGACGTCTTATGTGGAAGGCACGATGTGATTGTATATGATGCGGAATGCCATGCCTGTATCATTGATGGGTTGCGCTTGCATGCGGGCCATCGCTTTGTATATAAGCATAATGACCTTACCGATTTTGAAAAACAGATACAAAGAGCCAGTGCATTGATCGATAAACAGGGGGCTGGTGGCATTCTTGTAATAACAGAAGGTGTTTTTGGTATGGCTGGTGATCAGGGAAGGCTAAGAGGAATTGTTTCATTAAAAAAGAAATACGGATTCCGGCTCCTTCTTGATGATGCCCACGGTTTTGGCACCCTTGGAAAAACTGGCGCAGGCGCTGGTGAAGAACAAGGTGTGCAGCATGAAATTGACCTGTATTTTTCAACCTTTGCCAAATCTCTGGCTTCAATCGGTGCTTTCGTTTCCGGAGATAGACTGATCGTTGATTATATCCGGTACAATATCCGGAGCCAGATCTTTGCAAAAAGTTTACCGCTGCCTATGGTGATCGGCAATCTGAAGAGACTGGAATTGTTGCGAAATAATCCTTCACTAAAAGAAAAGCTCTGGAAAAACGCATTAAAACTCCAATCGGGATTAAAGAAAAAAGGATTTGATATCGGGAAGACCGATTCTGTGGTGACGCCCATCTATATGAAAGGTGATATTCCCGAAGCCACGGCAATGGTGATGGACCTCAGGGAGAAATATGGAATATTCTGCTCAATTGTTGTATATCCGGTGATTCCCAAAGGCCATATCATTTACAGGCTGATTCCGACTTCTGTGCATACGGATGAGGATATCCAGGCAACCCTGGAAGCTTTTGAAGCGACTAAAAAGAAGCTCGATGCCGGGGAATATAAGGTTGAAGCGATTCCGGATATGGCTGAAGCTTAAGCGATTATGAAAGTATTAAGGCCGGGCAAGCATAAAGCCTGGCTTTTTTCGTTATTAAGGGAGGTTTTTGATCCAAGTAGAAACCCGTATACCCTTGCTTTTGAGATGCACCATATCATCCCTCCTGCTGATCCTGGCTATGCAAACTTTCGCATATTCTTCCAGGCCTCTTAAAGCTGATTCCGGTACGGTCGTTATCACGCTTGAAAATTCATCAGACCGCCAAAGCCGTATAGATTCGGTATACCTTATTTTCGACAGATATGATAAACGGGGGGCAGGTATAATTAAGCAGGTATTCTATCCCGTGAATAATCAGGTGCAAATTAAGGTTCCCATTGGCACGTATTATGTAAATATCTTTTGCCTCGGTATTTATAACCATGCAGGCTTTGATCGCGTACTCACGGCTAAATCAAGGCATATCCATAAAATCTTCCTGCGTTTACAGGCTTCCGCCTTGTTTACTCCCGGTATGGTTGAAATTCCGATAGAAAAATGGGATCCCTCGCATCTTGCAATTCTCCAGTTGCATAATTCAAAATAAGATCAGGCCTGCAAAAAAAAGACCTCCTTGTTGAAGGGAGGCCGCACTAATCAAATACCATTAACCATTAAACCTTATCCTATGAAAGACCAAATATAAAAGTTTTCAGCATAGAAAATAGTCTCAAACCATAACCTTTTTCAAGGATGGATATAAAATTGATTCATATCAATTGAAAATCAGCTAATTTGTAATTTGTTGAAAAAACAATGCCATGAGGAAAATAGTTGTTGCCATTACAGGAGCCAGTGGCGCTATCTATGCAAGCCAGCTGATTGAGAAATTGGTTGAGCTCAGGGCGCAGTGGCAGGAATTATCCGTCTTAATGACAGTTAACGCGCGGCAAGTATGGGAAACAGAACTTGAAAATAAGGAATACGAGCATTTTCCCGTTACCTTATATGAAACGAACGATTTTTCCGCGCCTTTTGCCTCGGGCTCGGCCAGATACGATACGATGATTATTATACCTTGCTCTATGGGCACGCTGGGAAGAATCGCGGCCGGAATTTCTTCTGATTTACTTACCCGGGCTGCGGACGTAATCCTGAAAGAAAGAAGGAAGCTGATCTGCGTGGTGCGTGACACGCCATATAATCTCATCCATATCCGAAATATGGAAACCGTCACGTTATCCGGTGGCATCATCTGCCCTGCCTCGCCTTCTTTTTACAGCAAACCCAAAACGCTAACGGAACTAGCGGCGACCGTCGTTGACAGGGTAATTGATCTGGCGGGATTTGATAGGGAAAGTTTTCGCTGGGGCGGGTAGGTTGATGGTTCATTGTCTCAAATCCACTTCCTCAACCCCGGGATGTTTTGATTTATCGAAACTAAAGCTGCCATCGCTAATAGCGGCTTTACCATTGACGTTATTGACGCTATAGGTATAACGGTTACCATTTTTATCAAGCAATTTTCCGGATATGACCATGTGGGTCTTCTTATCAATATACAGATAGATCTTATGAAAATTGCGGCTCTTGTCCGTGGGCGTCATTTCAATTTCCTGAACGATTTTCCCATTCGCTTTTTGTTCGCCGTTCACTTTATATAAAAAGTCCTTGTCATAGAAATTAGTAAACAACTTTTGCGGGGACCAGGAATTGGTGGTAGCATCATACTTGGTAATAGTTACTTCGTTGGAAGATTTATCATAGGTCCAGATTGTACTTCCATCGCTATAGATTTCCTGACCGGTAATATCCACTTTGAATTTATTTCCTTTCATCAACAGGGTTCCTTTCTTCGTGCCCTCGGATTGCCCCTGGGCATCCTGGATCGCCAGCGTGAATGTGGCCTGAATAGCTTTAAAAGATTTGATTTTATCACTTGCCTTATCAAGAATCTGTTTGGCTTCGGGATCGCTCTGACCAAGGCTGTTATTCTGGCTGAGGCCCATAACAGATATAAGGATTCCCGCCAAAAAGGATAAAAATAATTTCATACTTGGTGCTTGAAAGAAAAGAAGGCGCAAGATACCCCATTCAAATTGCAATCGGTGTGCCAGCAGCCTTAAAGTATATTTAAATGGTAATCAATTACTTAAGCTGTCCAAATAATCCGTAAGCTCCAGTTCGGTTTTAACGTTCACCTCCCTCGCTTTACTTCCGAGATTAGGACCCACAATGCCTGCGGCTTCCAGCTGATCCATCAGGCGGCCTGCGCGGTTATATCCCAGTTTCATGCGGCGCTGAAGTAAGGAGGTGGACCCACCTGATTTTGAACGATCAGACGAGCAGCTTCTTCAAACAAGGGGTCACGGTTGTTCGCATCAAATTCTCTCGAATCCATTTCCTTTTCATCCACATATTCCGGTAGCAAAAAGGCCTGGGCATAACCCTGTTGCCTGCCGATAAATTCAGCGATCTCCTCCACTTCGGGCGTGTCAACAAAAGCGCATTGAAGGCGCGTAATCTCTCCGTTAAAAGAAATCAGCATATCCCCCTTCCCAATAAGCTGTTCTGCGCCACCAGTATCAAGTATGGTGCGGGAATCAATTTTGGAAGATACTTTAAACGCGATCCTTGCCGGAAAGTTTGCTTTGATAGTACCTGTAATTATATTTACCGAAGGCCGTTGAGTGGCAATGATGAGATGAATTCCTACGGCACGTGCCAGCTGCGCGAGTCTGGCCAATGGCATTTCGATTTCTTTGCCTGCGGTCATGATGAGGTCGGCAAACTCATCAATCACGAGCACAATGAATGGCAGGTACTGGTGACCCTTT
>PLEB01000176.1 GCA_003136915.1 Chitinophagaceae bacterium | reverse complement strand
CATTTCCATCGGATCATACCCATCAGCTGGCTTTTGATAATTCATTGCTTGCGAATATTATTTCCGTGGTCGCCGATAGCAAAATTATTGCAGTTAATCATGCTGCTGCCAAATTGTTAGGATATTCAAAAAAGACATTATTAGGCATGCTCATGGAAGATATTTTTGCATCCTTTGAAAATGGCTTTAAACTAATGCAGAAGCAAAGGTCAAGATCCGGCCATGCAATAGAGAATGTCACGGCAATAACGAAAGATGGAAAACAATTGCCATGCCAGGTCACTTCTGTTGAGTTTACAGGTGACAACCACATTAAAAAAGCCATTTCCACACTTGTTGACAGAAGCGAGGGTATACGCAAGCAAAAAAGTCTTGACTTCAAAAGGGAAAAGAAGGCGGATGCTGAAATGGTTTTGGCCCAATTCAAATCCGATGCGCTCTTAAACAAGCTTGTTGATCTTGAGCATAAACTCGACTCAGAAATTTCAGCAAAAGAACAATTACAATCATCGTCTCAGGTTCAGGAAATAACTTTTAAGAAAGCCTGGGCCAGAGAATCAAAGGATAAAGCGAAGGAAATATCCAATGCTATTACGGATGCAAAAGAGTTGGAAAGAGCCGACCTGGGTATGGAATTGCATGATAACGTGAATCAGTTATTGGTTGCCTCCAGATTGTACCTTGAAATCGCGAGAAAAAATAAGGCTAACCGTGAAATGTATTTGGATATGTCCTCTCAATATACACTTAATGCGATTGAAGAAATACGGAAATTGGCGAAAGGGTTGATCAACGACGCCATTAAGAATCTTGGCCTGTGTGATGCCATTCACGATATTGCCCACGATATTATGGAAGTCTATCCTATAAAAATATCTTGTACTATGGATAGCGGAATTCGGACGCTGGTGAGTGCAAAATTTAACCTGAACGTTTTCAGGATCGTACAGGAACAATTGAATAATATTATTAAACATGCCAAAGCTACCGTCGTCAAGATCGATCTTTCGCAAAACAAGGAGAATATCACCCTTTCCATTTCCGATAATGGATCAGGATTTGATATTAAAAAAATAGCAACCGGTATCGGCATTATTAATATTAAAAATCGTGCGGAAAGTTTTGGAGGGAGGGCCCGTTTTGTTTCAAAAACTGGCAATAGTTGTGTTTTAACTGTATTATTTCCAACTGAAAATTCGTTAAAACATTCTTGCTAATTATGTTTTATACCTCTAATTCTTCGTCAATAATAATTCCAGCGATGAGGTCTTTAAATCCTGATGAACCTCCACAATATACACGCCTGGTGCATAGGCGGACAAATCAAATTTGGATTGCAGACCAGGTGATGCAAATACCTTCTGCCCTAAATCGTTGAAAATCTCAATTGAGTAAATCGGATCATTCTTTCCAGTTGATGTGAGGGTGAACCTACCGGTAGTTGGATTTGGATAAAGCGATGTATTCCCTGTTTGGCCAGTTCCGCAATTTTTCATTTGAACAACGTTGCTATAGGTGGCTTTACCGTCAAAATCGGTTTGTTTTAGGCGGTAAAAGGAAACGCCATCTGCCGGCAGTCTGTCAGTAATTGTATAAGAATGAACAAGCGTTGAAGTAGCAGCTCCTGCAACTGTTTGAACCACGATCCAGTTTTCCTGCTCAAGAGACTGTTCAACAGTGAAAAAATTATTATCAGACTCAGTGGCAGTACTCCATGTAATCAATACATTTCCTTCGTCACATACGCCAGTAAACGACAGCAATTCAACAGGAAGAATACCTAAATTCAATGGTGGGATAGCGACTATGGAACCATAAATAGAAACGGCGCCGGTCGTTGATAGGGCTCTGCCTTCCAGCAAACCACCAGCCCCTAAGGATATGGCTCCGTTATTTGCAATAATGTTTCCCCGCATAATNNNNTATACCCCCGAATCCAGAACCTGCCCATTTCCAAGAACAGGTCCAGGGAAAAAAGTGGGCACTTCGTTGTGCAGCTGTGTATAGGCAACCAGCAAATCAGCCGAAGCCTGTGTTGTAACCGCATCAGCGTCATACTCAGAACCAGTCAAAACAGCGAAACCCGTTATGGCTCCGGCACCTGTGCCCACATTACCTATAACCTGAGTAATGCCCGTACTGCCTACAGCACCGGTGGTGGTAAAAAGTGCAAAACTGGCAGCAGTACCTAAGTTAGGAACCTGACCGAAAATAAGTGAAGAAAAAAACAGCAAGGTATCGAAAGTCACCAGCCTGGAGAGTAGGAAGTTTTTCATAGGATAGATTTAGGAGAGGAAAAGCCTTTAAAGCATAAGGGTACTTGTAAGGTACTCTAACTTTAAGCCAATGCATAGTTTATTCTCATTTTCTATTTACTTTAAGGGTTAACCCCTAACGTTGTTACCGCATTTGAGAATCTCCCTTCATTTCATGGATTCTGATTTCAAGAATTACTCTTTATTTTTATCAATGTGATTCTCTGTTTGCTAAATTTTCTAAGAACATTAATCTGCTTCGACACACAATAATGCTCTACGATTTATCCTCCTGCTTTTTCCAGATANNTCGGGCGTGGTATTTTAGTGCTATTGTTCGCCTAATCGTTCACACGATAATTGGTATTTTTTGCTACCAATCGGTGGGGAATTAAAAAGCCCGTAAACACTTCGTTTTACGGGCCATTGGCGTTGTCTGCAACGCGAATCGTCGGGACGACTGGATTCGAACCAGCGGCCTCTTGCACCCCATGCAAACGCGCTACCGGGCTGCGCTACGTCCCGAATTATTCCTTGTATGGGGCTGCAAATCTATGACAAAAATCCGTTCACGTAAAATGCATTTGAATGGTAAACCGTATCTTCGCGCAATTCCTTATAGATGAAGCTGCTCATTAAACAGGCTTGCATTGCTGACCCACACTCATCCCACCAGGGAACCATTCAGGATATTTTAATTGAAAACGGCATTATCCGGGAAATCGCGTCTGAAATTCCGGCAGATAAAGCTGATAAAATAATTAAAGGGAAGGGCTTGTTTGTTTCTCCGGGATGGGTAGATATTTTTTCAAATTTCGCAGAACCGGGATATGAATTTAAAGAAACACTCGAATCGGGCGCTCGTGCAGCTGCTGCAGGCGGATTTACGGATGTTTTCCTGATCCCGGATACTAATCCTGCAACAGATAACAAAACCCAGGTAGAATATCTCAGGCAACGTTCAGCCTATCTCCCGGTAAATATCTGGCCAATCGGAGCCATTACCCGCAACCTGGATGGTAAACACCTTGCTGAAATGTATGATATGCAAAACAGCGGAGCGGTGGCATTCTCCGACGGACTCCATCCCGTGCAGTCGGCCGGCGTTCTTGTTAAGGCCCTGCAATACGTAAAGGCATTCGAAGGTGTGATCATTCAAATCCCTGATGATACCAGCATTGCGCCGAACGGACTGATGCATGAGGGAATTGTTTCCACCCGGCTTGGGTTACCCGGAATGCCGCTGATGTCGGAAGAACTGATTATCGCCCGCGATATTAAACTGGCTCGTTATACGGATTCCCATATTCATTTTACTGGGGTTACTTCCCCCAAATCCATGGAATATATCCGGCGGGCAAAAGCAAGCGGCCTGCAGGTTACCTGTTCCATCACGCCTTATCATTTATTTTTCAGTGATGATGACCTTCTGCAATACGATACAAATCTCAAAGTATACCCTCCGTTGAGGCCCAGGGCAGTTTCCGATCTGTTGAAAGAAGCTATATTCGACGGTACCGTGGATTGCGTCAGCTCGCATCATCTGCCTCAGGAGTACGACAGCAAGGTGCTGGAATTTGAACATGCGAAATACGGCATGATCGGTCTTGAAACTGCATACGGTGCGATGCAAACCTTGTTCCCTTCGCTCAGTCCTGATAAAATCTACGCGTTATTTGGAGGGAATGCCAGGAAAATTTTTAACATGCAGCATCCCAGGATCGAGAAAAAGGAAGAAGCAATCATGACCATTTTTAACCCGAAAGAAAGCTGGCATTTTAAATTATCATCATCGAAATCGAAATCAAAGAATACTGCATTTCAAGACCATACCTTTACCGGAAGACCGGTTGGCATTATCCGGAACGATACCCTATATATAAACGAGTAACTTAAAATTTCTTTTATGCAGCCTATATCCAAATACAGTATGGGTCTTCGTTACGGCCTTATCACGGGATTGGCTTATGCTATCCTTCTTTTTTTCAGGTATAAATTCTTTGCGGGAAGCCCGATTGCACTGGCTATATTTTCAATGGTTTCGTATCTGATCATCCTAGGTCTTTATCTGTTTGCGGGCATATCACGAAAGAAAGAATTGGTGGGATATGCGGATTTCAAGGACATATTCCGGACCATATTCATAGTCATCATTATTACAGAAGCTGTTTACGTGATTTTTAATGCTATCTATCTGAAATATGTGGATCCTGCATTTTTCGATAATTTCAAATCGACAACCAGGAATTTCCTCGAAAAATCCGGACTGACCCAGGATCAGATAGACGAGAGAATGAAAAGTTTTGACGACTCCGGTAAGCAGATGACCCCTATGAGTCTGGTTAAAGGATTTGGTTCCTGGGTAGTGATTGACAGTATTATCGGTATGATTTACGCAGCCATCCTGAGAAAGAAAAAAGATATTTTCGAAGAACCCAAGTTGTAATCTAGCATGGATCTTTCCATTATCGTTCCCGTTTTTAATGAAGAGGAATCCCTTCCTGAACTCTGTGAATGGATTGCAAAAGTGATGCATCAGAATTATTATTCTTACGAAGTGATCCTGGTTGACGACGGAAGTAATGACCGGTCCTGGGAAGTGATCGAATCTATTCACGAATTGAATAACCACATAAAAGGCATCCGTTTTCAAAGGAACTATGGCAAATCTGCTGCACTGAATGAAGGTTTCCGCTGTTCCCAGGGAGATGTGGTGATCACCCTGGATGCTGATCTGCAGGATAGTCCTGAGGAAATCCCTGCCCTCCGGAGAATGATCCTCGAGGATGGATATGACCTGGTGAGTGGCTGGAAAAAAGTGAGGCATGACCCTCTATCCAAAACCATCCCCTCCCGCTTTTTCAACTGGGTAACATCCAAGGTTTCAAGGATCAGGCTGCACGATTTCAACTGCGGACTGAAAGCTTACCGGTTGAACCTGGTAAAAAGTATTGAAGTTTACGGAGAGATGCACCGCTATGTACCATTAATTGCCAAATGGGCGGGTTTCCGCAAAATCGGTGAAAAGGTCGTTGAGCACCATCCTCGGAAATACGGCAAATCAAAATTCGGCATGGGACGACTTATAACAGGGGGCCTCGATCTGGCTTCCATTATGTTTGTCGGAAAATACGGAAAGCGTCCCATGCATCTATTCGGTACAGGGGGAATTATTTCCTTCCTGGTGGGATTTATTATTTTTTTCTACCTGTTCATCTCCAAGTTTTTCTTCGACAAGACCGGGCTCACTCAAAGACCTCTATTTTTTGTTGCCCTCGTTGGTATGATCATAGGCACACAATTATTCGTCACCGGATTTATCGCAGAACTCATCTCGCGCAATGCCCCAAACAGAAATGCTTATCTGGTTNNCTATGCAAGGCCTTTTCAGAAGAAGGCTACGATGCCTCCATCTATTCCTTTTCATTACAATATCCCGGATTTCTTTTTCCGGGAACAACACAATATTCTTCTGATCCGCCACCCGAGAATATCGAAATCCATACCCTGATCAATTCTATCAATCCATTCAATTGGATTTCGACCGGACTCCGTTTGAAAAAAGAAGCGCCGGACCTGGTTGTTGTGCGTTACTGGCTTCCCTTTATGGGCCCGGCGCTCGGAACTATATTAAGACAGGTAAGAAAGAACCGGAAAACGATTATTGTTGCCATTACTGACAATGTGCTGCCACATGAGAAACGGCCCGGTGATCCTGCATTCACGAAATACTTTTTAAAAAGCTGCGATGCTTTCATTACTATGAGCGATGAAGTAATGCATGACCTGAGAAGGTTTGAAAAAGAAAAGCCTGCCAAAAAAGTTACCCATCCGCTGTACGATAATTTCGGAGGGATCATACCCAAAGAAGAAGCAAGAAAAATATTGAGCATACGGTTGAAACTGGATATTTCACCCACAGATAAGATCATTCTTTTTTTTGGGTTTATCCGGAAATACAAAGGACTTGATATTCTTTTGCGGGCCATGGCTGAACCAGGTATCCGCGAATCGGGCATTCGCTTGCTCATAGCAGGAGAATACTATGATGACAAGCGCTTGTATCAGCAGCTTATTTCAGAATTGGGAATAACGGACCGTATTATTCTTAAAACGGATTTTATTCCCGATAGGGAAGTGCAAAATTATTTGTGCGCAGCAGATGCTGTGGTTCAGCCTTACCGGCATGCAACGCAAAGCGGCGTTACGCCACTCGCCTATCATTTTGAGCGACCCATGATCGTAAGCAACGCGGGAAGCCTTGCCAAACACGTGATCCATGAACAGACCGGACTGGTTGCTGAACCCGAGCCTGCAGCAATTGCCAAAGCCATCCTGCGTTTCTATGAATTAGGTGAAGATTATTTTATTCCTCATCTTCGCACCGAGAAGAAAAAATATTCCTGGAAGAACCTCGTAAATACTATCCTTGGCCTATCCCATGATATACAGAAGTAAGGCGCCGCTGCGCATCGGACTTGCCGGAGGCGGAACGGATGTAAGCCCATACAGCGATCTTTACGGAGGCGCCATCCTCAATGCCACGGTATCTCTTTATGCTTATGCCAATATCGAACTCACAGATAACAATGAAGTTCATTTTGAAGCGATTGATTTTCAGTCGAAGCAGGTAATTCAAAAAGATTCTCCCGTAGAATTGAATGGTGTGCTGGATTTGCACAAAGGTGTTTATGATCGCATACGGAAACAATTTCAGGAGATTCCTTCGGGATTTAAATTATCCACTTTTGTAGACGCTCCTCCCGGATCCGGACTGGGTACTTCTTCCACGCTCGTTGTGGCCATGGTTGGTGTTTTTGCGGAAATGTTAAAGCTACCCCTGGGGGAATATGATATCGCGCATCTTGCCTATGAAATTGAAAGAAAGGACCTGAAAATGGCGGGTGGGAAACAAGATCAATATGCGGCGACGTTCGGCGGTGTAAACTATATGGAGTTTTTTGACAACGAAAAAGTAATTGTGAATCCACTGCGCGTGAAACAACAGTATTTATTCGAACTGGAAAATAACCTCGTGCTTTATTATACGGCGACTAGCCGTGAATCCGCCAGGATCATTGAGAAGCAAAGCCAGAACGTGATCAACAAAATGGGTTCGTCCATTGAGGCCATGCACCAGCTGAAACAGCAATCTTTACGCATGAAAGAAGCCCTGCTCCGGGGGCGCCTGAATGAGATCGGTGAGATTCTGGATTTCGGCTTTGAGCAAAAACGAAGAATGGCAGAAGGCATTTCCAATGACCGGATGGAAGATATTTATGTTGCGGCAAAATCAGCGGGTGCTACAGGTGGCAAGATCTCCGGAGCTGGAGGCGGAGGTTTTATGATATTTTATTGTCCGGGTAACAGCAAATATAAGGTGATTGAGAAGCTGAATAGTTTCGGCGGTCATTGTAAATCTTATCAGTTCGTTGATCATGGACTAACCACCTGGACCATTTAAATTTTATAAATTATGCAGGAGGATATTAAAAGAATTGTTTCCGCATCGATAACTGTTAAACAAAAACTGCTGGCGGATGAAAGGCTGATGAAGAGCACCGCTCAGGTCGTTGACCTGATTGTGAAAGCCTTTCAGGAAGGTAAACGTGTTTATTTTGCAGGAAATGGCGGAAGCGCTGCGGATGCGCAACATCTTGCGGCCGAGTTTTCAGGAAGGTTTTATACTGACCGTCATGCTCTTCCCGCAGAGGCCCTGCACTGCAATACTTCGTATCTCACTGCCGTGGCCAATGATTACAGTTATGATGAAGTTTATGCAAGGCTGATCAGGGGCATTGCACATCCGGGGGATATACTCGTTGGATTGTCCACTTCCGGCAATTCAAAAAATATGGTGCGCGCGTTTGAAACTGCACGCGAAATGGGGGTTATTACCATCGGATTCACTGGTGAAACTGGTGGAAAGATGAAAACCCTGTGCGATTATCTCTTTAATATGCCTTCTTCGGATACCCCGCGTATCCAGGAAGCACATATGCTGATCGGCCATATCATTTGCGAACTTGTGGAGAGAGAATTTTTCAAATCCTAAGCGTTCATTTCGCATGATTTCTGAGGCCATTGTTCTTGCCGGAGGTTTGGGTACACGGTTAAAGTCTGAAGTGCCCGGGCTTCCCAAATGCCTTGCACCCGTGGCAGGCAAACCATTTCTGGATTGGCTCCTTGGATATTACAGGAACCAGGGAATACGTCGCTTCGTCTTTGCCCTGGGATACATGAAAGAAGACATCGAGCAGTTTGTTGAAAGCAAGTTCTCTCCTCCTGAATATGCATTTTCCTTAGAGCATGAGCCGCTTGGAACGGGTGGAGCACTTTATCAGGCTTGTCATCATGCAAGCAGCAGAGACGTTGTTGTATTGAATGCAGATACATTCTTCAGATTGAACCTGGAGGAAATTTCTTCTTTTCACCAGGATCGGAAATCAGCATGTACTGTGGCGTTAAAGCAGATGCAAGGGGTTGACAGGTATGGAACAGTAGAATTGAACAGTCAGCAGCAGCTAATTGGATTCAGCGAAAAAAAATATATGGAAAGCGGATTCATTAATGGGGGTGTGTATATCCTGAATGTGCCTGCATTTTTATCCATGTCTTTTCCTGCCGTTTTTTCCTTTGAGAAGGATTATCTTGAAAAAAAATACCGGGATGGAAAGATCTTCGGCATCGTGTCACCAGGTTATTTCATTGACATTGGTATTCCGGAAGATTATCGCCGCGCTCAGTCAGAATTGATTCAACATATTTCCTGATGGCATTTGATCTGGGTAAAATAGACAAGAGCTGGACCCTGTTCCTTGACCGTGACGGCGTGCTCAATTTTGAAAACCCCGGCACCTACGTGCGGAACTGGCCGGAATTTATATTCTATCCTCATGTGCCGGAAAACATTGCATTCTTTAATAGCCGCTTTCATCGTCTTATCCTCACTACTAATCAAAGGGGAATTGGGAAAGGGCTTATGACCCTGGACGACCTGGAAGATATTCACAAGAACATGTTGAAAACCATTCTTGAAAAAGGCGGCATGATCGACCGGATATATTATTGTCTGGATATGGAAGTTGCCAGCCCCTGCCGCAAACCTAATCCGGGTATGGCATTTCAGGCTGCGCGGGACTTCCCCGATATTGACCTCAGTAAATCAATGATAATCGGCAATAATATCAGTGATATGGGCTTTGGGAAAAATGCAGGTATGGTTACGGTTTTTCTACGTACGACCAATGCGGAGATGATTTTCCCTCACGAATTAATTGACCTGAACTATAGCAATCTGGATGAATTTGCCCAGGCGCTTATGAAATCATAAAATTTTCAAAGAATCCCGGTGTTAACGGGGATTTCCTGATCTTACATGTACTTTAGTACCCAGAATATCTACCATATGTTCCATATCCGGAGAAAGTATTTTTATTTTCTTCTTATTCTCATTTTTTCAGGGCTGAAACAGGGTTTTGCACAACAGCTCCCGGCACAGTCGAAGCTGGCTTTGGATCGTCACCAGGATTCTTTGTCGCATTTTGCGGACGATATTGTCAATGCACCAGAACCTGAGCAGCGATTTCGGTCAGACAGCTTTTTTGTCCGCATGCTGGTCAGGGCGCTGAAGGTCCCGAATTCATTTTATTATCCTTTCGATTCCCTTCAGACCATCTCAAAATTATATGCACCGGACAGCAGTTTCCGCATTTTTACCTGGCAGGTCAAGAAAGATGAGTTCGTTTACATCCAGCGCGGGGCCATTCAAAAAAGAACGGAGGACGGATCTCTTAAACTTATCCCTTTGCATGACGCCTCTATGTTCACTTCAAAACCCGAGGATTCGGTCCGTACAGCTGCCAACTGGATTGGCGCCATCTATTACAGGATCATTGAGAATACATATCAGGGGAAACCGGTTTATACGCTTCTGGGATTTGACAGTTATGATATTGGCAGCAATAAAAAGTGGATGGACATACTCACGTTCAATGAACGTGGTGAACCTGAATTCGGGGGTCCGTATTTTTCATTCAAGAATGACACGGCGAATTCCTTTGGAAAAAATCAGATGCGGTTCTGCATTGAATACAACAAGGATGCAGGCACTACCTTCAACTACGACTCCAGCCTCAATATGATAGTATATGATCATTTGATTTCCGAATCCAACGAGCCATTAAGAAAGGACACTTATGTGCCCGACGGCGACTATGAAGGATTCCGCTGGCAGAATGGGAAATGGTTCCATATAATCAAGGTTTTCAATATTGCACTCCATGACGGCCAGTATCCCCAGGATCTCAAGATCCTTAACGACGCCGGCGGCATTGACGAAAACAAATTAAAAGAACAGTCGGAGATTAACAAGAAAAAGGCGGATGCTAAATAGGGCATTACTACGCTCTCTGAAGATTGGATTACGTTCAATAAAAAAATCCGTATACATAACCTTTTGGTTCTTTCAAAAAAGTTATAAAGAGATAATATAAAAATAGGGCAATCGTGACTGCAGGGAAATGCCAGTGTGATGATATACCGGTTATATACAAAAGGCCGTCCGCCGGAATTCCCAACAGCAAAACGTATTTGAATTGTAACCTGGAACTGAAACTAAGCATGCTCCTATAGTAAGGAGAGAGCTTGTTTAAGTATTTTTCTCCTAAATAATAGCCAGACTTTGAGTTAAAGTTATAGTTGTTAGCTATTACCTCTTCCACGTAAAGCGTCAATAAGTCTGAAATGTGTTTGAGTGCTTCCTGATCAGGAATTTCGGGATAGTGAATCGCAAAATTTCTCATTGAGTAATAATGAATATATTTTTTCATTCCCTTGGATAAAAGGGTATCCCATGATATGATGGTATGAATTACTTGATCAATGGTCATGATCGAAGGATAACTGCCTATTCATCTAATTTCAGCACTGCCAAAAAAGCCTCCTGTGGAATTTCAACATTCCCTACCTGGCGCATACGCTTCTTACCTTCTTTTTGTTTTTCAAGAAGTTTGCGTTTGCGGGATATGTCGCCGCCGTAACATTTGGCAGTTACATCTTTCCGCAGCGCACTAATGGTTTCGCGGGCGATGACTTTGGAGCCGATGGCTGCCTGGATAGCTATCTGAAATTGCTGGCGCGGCAAGAGTTCTTTGAGTTTTTCGCAAAGCTTGCGTCCGAAATCCTGAGCACGGCTGCGATGGATCAAGGCGCTCAGCGCATCCACTTTATCGCCGTTGAGAAGAATATCCATTTTTACGATATCACTGTCGCGGTAACCTATTGGATGATAATCGAATGATGCATAACCCCGGGTCTGGCCTTTCAGCTTGTCGTAAAAGTCAAACACGATTTCTGTTAGCGGCAACTCAAAATGAAGCTCAACCCGTGTTGGAGTTAAATAGTTCTGATCCAATAAAATACCGCGCTTACCTAAACATAAAGTAATAATATTTCCAATGTATTCTGGCTTGGTAATGATTTGCGCTTTTATGTAAGGTTCTTCAATATTTTCGGT
>PLEB01000151.1 GCA_003136915.1 Chitinophagaceae bacterium | reverse complement strand
TAAGAAAAAGAAATCCGGACCTGTATCCTTTACCAAAAAGGTTTCGCAACCAGTAGCAGCTGGCGGGACACCCATTGGAAAAGTTTCTGATTATGGTGCAAACCGGCGGGTAACTGATAATGAAAACAGTTCGCTTGCTGCAAAAATAAGAGCAAATCCTTCAGATTATCTTATCGTTACAGCCGGGAAATACAAGGTGGGTGTATTGGGTGGCATTTCAGAAGTGCCCTTGATGATCACCAACCGGTCAGGCGTAACTATGGACCTCGTTGTTGTGGCCGTTGATTATATTCTCCATAATAAAAAAGTCTTCAAAACGGAAAACCTCAGTTTTCGCAATCTTGCATCGGGTACAACTGTTACCGCCGAAGCTCCTAAAAGTCCCCGTGGTGTAAAAATTACATATCGCCTGACGATTGCTGATGCGCAGCAAATTGATATGTCTTACTCGAATTAGCAGAGCTTAACCATTTGTTACAGTGTTTTTTTCCCCACAATTTTTCCTTGGCATAAAAGTTGAAAAGTATTATGCGTAATCACATCCTGTGTAACTCCTACTACTGGCATAGAAATATTTTTGAAAAATCTCAGATTTATCAGAAACAGTTTAATTTAATCAGGATGAGAAGGGGATTATTGGAGCTCTGCATAATCATCATTGTTATAATTGGTATTCATGCTGAACGGGTAATTCATAGCGGATCGATCGAGGGTAGTGTTTATCCGACTAATTTTACGCAATCCGTTGTGGCCGTACAGGGAAATGATTCCGTGAAGGCAGTCAGCAATGACGGACATTTCGGAATGCGCGTTCAGCCCGGAGTTTGGAAAGTGATATTTGCGATGAAAGCACCGAATTTGGGATCGGTTGAAAAAAATGTAATGGTCTCAGAAGGACAGCGCGTTGATCTCGGAGAAATTAAGTTAGCCGAATAAATTATTGCAGAAAGGATGGTGAAGATCAAAAACAGTCCAACCCCCGGGTTGGGCTGTTTTTTTTTGGAGGAAATGGTTTAACATTGACTATGAAAAATATCGTGCTTTTCGGAGCGGGAAAGTCGGCCACCTGCCTGATTGAGTACCTTTCCCGAATCTGCCTGGAGAATCAATGGGCACTTTATGTTGCAGATAATAACCCCGAAGCACTGAAGAGAAAATTAGCAGGCCAGACCTGTGTACGATTTGTTCAGGCAAACGCACAAAACAATGTTGAACTCGATCCCCTCATTGAAAAAGCCGACCTCGTGATCTCCCTCCTGCCACCAGGCCTTCATGTATTGGTTGCCCGGAGTTGCCTGAACAAATCAAAAAATCTTTTAACTGCTTCTTACATAGATGAAAATATCAGGTTACTTCAACAGGAAATAGAGAATAGAGGGTTATTATTTTTGGGCGAAATGGGTCTTGATCCGGGCATTGATCATATGAGCGCTATGTCAATCGTTGATCGCATCCAGGCGGAGGGCGGAAAAATATCTTCATTCAGATCTCATACCGGAGGATTGGTTGCACCGGAGAGCGACGACAATCCCTGGCATTATAAAATCAGCTGGAATCCACGTAACGTTGTTCGCGCCGGAGCGACAGGGGCAGTCTTCAAAGAAAATAATCAGATCCGACGTGTGCCCTATCAACATCTTTTTGAATATTCAGGGACTGTAATTGACGGACTGGGTGGAAGTTATGCCTGGTATCCCAACAGGGATTCTTTGGAATACATTTCCGTGTACGGTCTCGAGGAAGCGCACACTTTTTTAAGGACCACGCTTCGACATCCTGATTTTTGCAGGGCCTGGAAGGATATTGTGGCGGCAAAGTTAACGGACGAGGTTCAGCCGATTGCCCGATCCGTAAAGACAATCAATGAATGGAGCACGTCTATCAGGCGTTATATCAATGATTTCAATAAACCGTTGTTTGATTTTCTCGGTCTGTTTGAAGATGTTCCGTTGCCCGCAGATTCTCTTACTTCTGCTGATGTGCTTCAGTTCCTCATCGAATCAAAATGGAAAATGAAGGAGCAGGACAAAGACCTGATCATTATGGTCCATGAGTTGGTTTATACCCTCGGCCAAAAAAAGTATTCATTGAAAAGCAGCCTTTCGGTTAAGGGCGAAAACAGCACGCAGACCGCCATGGCCAAAACCGTGGGTCTTCCCCTTGGTATTGCAGCCAGACTAATCCTTGAAAATAAGATTTCGCTGCATGGGTTGCATATTCCTGTAAGGCCTGAAATCTATCGGCCGGTGCTGAAAGAACTGGAAAGCCTTGAAATTCGGTTTCACGAAACCGTTAGTTAACCTCAACGTGCTGCGTATACAGTGTTTTATACTGCATGTCGCGGAATATTACGATGTATTTTCCACGCCGCAGGTATAGTAAATAATTTCCTTTGCTGGTTTGAAGATAAGTCTGATCAGCAGGGACCACCTGCCCTGGCCTGCTGTTGAAGGATTCATACTGGTAATATGCCTGTACCAGGAAAGTTCTCTTGTCTGCCGATTTTATATACACGGGCTGTTTTCTGTTCTCCAGATTAAGCCAGGTTGGCCGGAAATCCCTGTAGATGGTTTTGGGATGAATTACCGTAAGGTCATAAAGAACACTTCCTGTGACGCTAACCGGTTCATCATCGGTAAGAGCGATGGATGGGGTGCTGATAGAATATTTTTGCAGATAGGTTTCATAGAAGACCTTTCCGTAGCTGAAATTACTTTGCTCGCACATGTCCGTCTGGTCTATCGTTAGCGGATCAATACCGGATATTTTTTTAAAAGCCATACCCATGGGTACAAAGTCATCCGAGGTGCTTTTCTCTGCTATATGTCCATAGCTTGCGTATACAAAAATCTTCGCTGTGCTGTCTTCTTTTAAAACCTGATAAATATTGGCTGCGTCAATGGAATCCCTTTCGCGAGCTGTATGCCGGGCAGCGGCCGGGTCATCATATGCAACGAGTTTAAAACCGAGGTCCAGTGCAATCCGAACCATTTCGCCCGTCACCGGCTCAGTGGCAGCAAGGCCTGTTTTATACGTAAGCTTACTCAGTTCCTGATCCGGCCCGGGATTCAACATTTCCATTGCGAGATAGCGGAATCCTTTTTTGTATAATTCATCCAGGAGGGAAATCGCAAACGCACAGTGCTCGGGTTTACCATAAGCCTGATTCAGCATGATGACCTGGTAATGAGGTGCGATAAAACCGATATATCTCCGGGCATCCGAATGTTTGATATTCTTTAATCCCTGTATGCTTTTGAAGATCTGTCTTCTATCCACTTCCGAAACCTCCGTAGTGTCGGCCATCTGTTCATACTCCAGCGCTCCGGCGTAATCCCCGGCGCGGGCCACAACCTGGCTTAGTATGTCATAATAAACGGATCCCGATAATTTTTCCCTGAATTCATTTTCGGAACCAAATAACTGATACAAGGGATAGAGATAGTGCAGATTATCAGCGGGCATATAGGTGATTTGCCGGAGGGATGAATCAAAAAGGTTAGATTCTCCCGACCTGACAAAAGTCTTTAGTTCCTTCAGTTCGCTATTGGGCTGAGCTGGTGAAATCCTGACGATAACAAGAAAAACGATTAGGAAGGCGGAGATCCTTTTGATTTGAATGCTAATCATTATTCCATACCCCCCATTTTCATAACGAGGTACCATTCTTCTTCTGTAACCGGTTGTACTGATAAACGACCAATCCTGACAAGCGCCATCTGGGATAGTTTTTTCTCTTTTTTGATCTGGTCGAGGCTTACGGGCGTCTTCAATTTCTTCATGGGTTTTATATCAACGGCAAGCCATGCTGTTTCTGTCGTGCTGGGATCCTGATAATGTTCTCTGGAGACGGTGGCAATGCCGACTATTTCCGTGCCTTTATTGCTGTGATAAAAAAAGATTTGATCCCCTTTTTTCATCGACCGGAGGTGGTTCCTGGCGGCATAATTACGAATGCCGTCCCAGCGGGTTTGTTTGTCTTTTACCAGTTGATCCCAACCGTAAACTTCCGGTTCGGATTTGATGAGCCAGTAAGCCATAAAGATGAGATAAGAAAAAAATCGACCTTATTTACGGTTCCAAAGATAGGCAGGCAAAGAATACCTGTAAGCCTGCAGTTTGTAAATTTTTCTCAAAATAAAAAATCTGAATTGAGGGTGGCCGCGTATCTGAATCAGTATTTCATTAAAATAACAATCAAATAATTTCTTTGTATGAAAAATTTTAAATTTTTGGTTCTAAGTTTTGCCGGCATTTTTTCCACGGTGGCCTCCATTGCGCAAAAGCCTGTTACTGTTGGCGGTGCACTTATGTATCCTGCTAAGAACATTGTTGAAAATGCCATGAATTCCAAAGACCATACTACACTGGTTGCGGCGGTAAAAGCAGCCGGACTTGTAGAAACCCTGGAAGGTCCGGGTCCGTTTACTGTTTTTGCGCCCACAAACGGGGCCTTTGACAAGTTGCCGGCCGGAACCGTAAGCAACCTGCTTAAACCCGAAAACAAGGCTATGCTCAGCAGCATCCTTACCTATCACGTTGTTGCCGGCAACCTGGATTCCAAAGAATTAGCGGCCCTGATAATGAAAGGAAAAGGGACAGCTGCATTGAAGACTGTAGAAGGGGACACTTTGTGGGTTATGATGAAGGGCAATAAAATAATGCTCAAGGATGAAAAAGGAAACATGGCCATGGTGACGATCAGGGATGTTCATCAAAGTAACGGCGTAATTCATGTGGTCGACCATGTTCTGATGCCTAAATAGGATCTTCCAAAGGTGGCCGGTCTTACCTGGTGCCTGCTTTAACAAATAATATGCATTCTTCAGGTAACCAGAAACATCCTTTTTCAAAACCTTACGTATAATTAAGAAGAGTCGCTTATTACCGGCTTAAATGTTTGCGACAGGTTGTTTTAAGGTCAGACCATCTGCCTGCCTTCTGGCATGGGGGATGGTCTTTTTTTTACCAGCCATGGGCTAAGACGTCTGCAAGATGCATGGTTTTGATGGGAAGATCTTTGTGCCGTATATACCCATCCAGGTGCATCAGGCATGACATATCCGTTGAAATCATAAACTCTGCGCCGGTCTCCAGGGCATGATGCACTTTCTGATCAGCCATCGCAAGCGAAATGGATTCAAATTTAACAGCAAAGGTCCCTCCGAATCCGCAACAAGTCTCCACATCATTCATTTCAACCAGATCAAGTCCTCTAACATTTGATAGCAACTTTCTGGGCTCCATTTTTATTTTACATTCCCGCAGGGCAGCGCAGGAATCATGATAAGTTGCCCTTCCATAAAGTTCTGATGGGAATTGATCCACCTTCAATACATTAACCAGAAAGTCCGAGAATTCGTAAATGCGTTTTGCGATCTGTTTTACTTCTTTATTGTGAGCGGAATCAAGGAATAAGATGGGATAATAATTTTTTACAAAGCCGGCACAGGAAGCACTGGGTGATACAATATAATCGGTTCCTGAAAAATCCCCGAGGAACTTGATGCAAACCTCCCTTGCATCTTCCCTGAAGCCTGCATTGAATGCTGGTTGTCCGCAACAGGTTTGTTCGGTATTATAAACGACGGTGCAGCCGGCTTTCTCCAGCACCTTTACCATATTGAACGCTGTTTCGGGATAAAGCTGGTCAATAAAGCAGGGTATGAAAATCTGTACTTTCAATATGGTGCTTATTTACGTTTTACGGAGGGTCCTGCAAAAAGAAATCATTTTCAGCGCTGTATGGGCCGCTTCCTCGCCTTTATGTCCGTGGGAACCCCCGGTTCTTTCCCTGGCCTGTTCAAGGTTGTCTACGGTGAGGACGCCAAAGATCACCGGCACGGGAAGGCTGAGGTTGAGCTGAACGATGCCATCAGTTACAGCCCGGCACACATATTCAAAATGCGGTGTATTTCCGCGGATCACGCAACCCAGGGCAATAAATGCTTCGGGCCGGTTTGATTTAGCGTGTTTTGTTTCCTCCCAATATTTTTTTATTGCAAAAGATATTTCAAATGCGCCCGGAACAAGGATATCGCCGGCGAGGACTGCCTTTTCTTCTGAAAGAATTTTTTTACAACCCGCATACAGGACCTCAACCACCGGGGCATTCCATTCCGTTCTCACCAAAACCACGGATGCTTTTTTGATTTTTGGAGCGGATGTTTTTGTTTTCCCGGAAGATGACATGTGTATTATTTAACTGCACCAAGTCTTGCGAGGTAACGATCAATATCAAAACCTCTTTGTGAGGCAGGATATTTATCTTTTACGAGTTGATACATCTCAACCGCCTCTTTGTTCCTGCCCATGCTTTCATAAAGAAATCCTGCGCGGAAAAGATATTCAGGAGAAATTATATCATCCTTATCGAAAGTAGTTCCAGCTTTTTTGTATGCTGCGACGGCTTCTTCTTTTTTATTTAATTCAGAATAAGCGTCACCGAGTAATCCGTAGGCTTTTGCCTGAACCTGCAGGGCCGGAGTGTTGAAATCCTTCAGGTATTTGACGGCATTATTGTAGTCACCAAGCTTTAGATAGCAGCTGCCCCCATAAAAAAAAGCCAGGCTGGCGGCCCGGGTTCCCGGGTACTTGGAAATAATTTTTATGAATCCGGCATTTACATTGTCTCCGTAAAGGGCAAGCTGCACGGAATCCATCCGGTAATAGTCTTCTGCCCGGAACATGGCTTCCGTAGCTTGTTTTTCCTTTGGTTCCTGAACCAGATATTTATATCCAAAATAACTGCCCACGAGAATAACCAGTACCAGCACAGCAATGAGGGTCTGTTTGCCATAGCCTTCCTGATACAGCATCCACTTTTCTGTTACTGTTTTCTTGTGTTGAAGGTGTTCGGGATGTTTGATTTCACTCATGTTTGCGAATTAATATTTAGGGGCCAGGATTAAATTTCAGTCTTTAATAAATGGATAATTTTTATCGATATAGATGTCCTTATAAACTTCATCATCATCCGGGATTGGAGATTCCTCTGCAAATTTTACGGCTGCGGCCACTTTGTCTGCAACCCGCTTGTTTATAACATCCAGGTCAGCCTGGGTAGCGAATTTCTTCGTAAGGATGCTGTTCGTTACCTGCGCAATGGGATCGCGTTGTTTATATTCTTCTACCTCTTCCTTTGTTCTGTATTTTGCCGGATCGGAAATGGAATGGCCTTTGTACCGATAGGTCTTGATCTCCAGCAAGGTTGGTCCGCCGCCTTCGCGTGCTCTTTTAATAGCCCTGGACACGCCTTCATGCACAGCCTCTGCACTCATGCCGTCAATTGAATCGCCGGGCATTTCGTAAGCATCAGCAAGTTTGTAAATATCCACAACGTTGGAAGTTCTTTCCACTGAAGTGCCCATTGCATAATTATTGTTTTCGCAAATAAACACAACCGGTAATTTCCACAACATGGCCATGTTAAATACTTCATGGAGCATGCCCTGACGTGCCGCCCCATCTCCGAAAAAAGTAAGCACGGCGTTATCCGTTCCTTTGTATTTTTCTGCGAAAGCCAGTCCTGCTCCGGTACCAATCTGGGCTGCAACAATCCCGTGACCGCCAAAAAACTTTACACCGACACCGAAAAAGTGCATGCTTCCCCCCTTTCCTTTGGCTGCTCCCGTCGATTTTCCGTAAAGCTCCGCCATGCATGCATTAGCGCTTACTCCTTTAGAAAGTGCAAGACCATGATCACGATATCCGGTGATAAAAGGGTCGTCCGGACGGGAAGCCGTCATGCAACCGGCTGCAATTGCTTCCTGTCCGATATATGCATGGAAAAACCCGCGAATCTTCCCTTCCATCTTATATTTTTCCTCCGCCATCAGCTCAAATTGCCGGATCAATTGCATTAATTCGTACCAGTATAAATAGGTTTCTTTTGAAAACTTGGTCGCCACTTGCTTAAATTTGATTTTTACCCGCCGGGGTCCGGCTAAGGAGGGGCAAAGATAAGGGGTAAACAGGAAATTTACAGGGAAAGGACGGGTTTTGACTGCCGTTTCCAGCACTTGCTTAAACCTTATTTTTTCTATGAAGTACACCCTTATAGGCGCATTTCTCTTTCTGGCATCCTGCAAATCCACTGAATCTATTAATCGGTTTGCCAAATCAGCAACTTCTGGCGTAACGGAAATAGACCGGGGTTCTTTTGGATTCGGTAAGTTTTGCAAATTTTACGATCCTGCCGCACTAAAGGAATTAACGGATACTTCACTTTATGCAGGGTCTTCTCATTCTGCCTCAAACTGCAAATTGTACAAGACAAGTGATAGCCTGATTGGCATTATCAATCAAACCCTCTCTAATTATTTTTCATTGCTGCAGGCAGTTTCGGATAAAAAGCTGATTGCGTACAATGCGTGGCCGCTGGTTTCCTCTCTGGCGGATATTCAATCCAGTCTTGTGC
>PLEB01000084.1 GCA_003136915.1 Chitinophagaceae bacterium | reverse complement strand
TCCATTTCCCTTGAGATCCTGCCAGCCTGATCAGCAACAGTTGACAAAGGGATGAGTTCGCCACCGATCTGCGCGATTTCATATTCGTATGGCTCGCGGACATCGATGAGCTGGAATTTTTTCCCTTTTACCTGCCACTCGTATAATTCCTTTGCCGTAATCTCTTTCAGTGGTTTTTCCTCCACAGCGCGCATTCCGCAAAACAGTTCGTAATCGATCAATTTGGTTATGGTTGGATTTTTCCCGTTCACAGGATTATCTGACCGGCGCTTTATATTAAATGTGCGGTTTTCAAAATTAAGAGCATCGAAAGTAAAGAACCTGCCAGAGAGCGGCTCTCCAACCCCGGTAATAATCTTAATCACTTCCAAAGCCTGAAGGCTTCCGACTATGCCCGGCAATACGCCCAGTACGCCACCCTCCGCGCAGCTGGGGACCAGGCCAGGTGGAGGGGGCACCGGATAAAGATCGCGGTAATTCGGACCTCTTTCTCCGTGTTCATTAACATAGTTAAATACCGAAACCTGTCCTTCAAACTGAAAAATGGAAGCGTAAACATTGGGCTTGTCCAGCAGGAGACAGGCATCATTAACCAGGTAGCGGGTAGGGAAATTATCTGTTCCATCCGCAACGACATCATATTCCCGGAAAATGTCCAAAGCGTTTTCCGAATTCAGGTGGGTATTGTATAGGTTGAAACGAACATACGGATTCAGGGCCTCCAAACGACGTCTGGCTGCTTCCACTTTTGGTTTACCGATTTCATGAATGTCAAACAGCACCTGCCGCTGCAGGTTACTGTCATCCACGACATCAAAGTCTACGATTCCAATAGTTCCAATTCCCGCAGCGGTAAGATATAGCAGGGCAGGACTTCCCAGCCCGCCACAACCAATCACCAATACTTTTGAAGCCTTCAGTTTTTTCTGGGCTTCTTCGCCAAAATCTGGAATGATCATGTGCCGGTTATACCGAGCGAGTTCTTCTTTGGAAAATTTTATATTTTCAATTGCCATGATGGGATGATTTAAATTGAATGCCTCCTGCGATGGCAGGCACAATGCTTACAATAGTTGCTTCGTCTACAACTGTCTTTTCCTGTTGCAGATCACGGATATCTTCGTCTCCGGCAAAAATGTTTATAAAGGAGCGAACCTTTCCCTGCTCGTCCAATAAATGTTTTTTCAGGTCTGGGAAATCGCGGGTCAGGGAATCAATTACTTCTCCAACCGTATTTGCAGATATCTGGAGCTTTGCGGTTTGGTTGGTAAACTTGCGTAATGGAGTCGGTATCACAACTGTTGCCATTTTTATTCTATTGATTGATGAAAATGAATGGGCGTTAATTTTTCTTCTTCAAAGCGGGAATCCTCTCCCAGCCGCCAGGATCGGATATGATTTATTTTTCCCTGCATGACAGAGACAATGATATAAGAAAAATAAGGCTGTGCGGCAACCCGGTCATGCTCTGAGGGAATGGCAGGATGGCCGGGATGAGAATGATAAATGCCTAACAACAGCAGATCATGTTCGATGGCATATTTTTCAGCGTGCAGATAGTTCTGAGGACTGATCTCAAAACGCCTGCGTTTATCACCTGATTTTGAATTGTCCACTTCAAGAATCTTCTCTACCTCCCGTGTACCATCGCTTTGCTCGGTTCCAAAAAGAAAACCGCAGCACTCATCGGGGAATATCCGCTGCGCGTGTTCCAGCATTTGACTGCGGGGAATGGTTTTAAATGAGATCATTTCAATATCTTTTTAATTATGTCGCCATATTTATCTCCATTGTCCGGAAGAACCGTCACAACGATTCCCGCTTCCAATGCTGACGCAACCCGAATGGCTCCGGCGAGATTTGCTGCAGAGGAGGGACTTAATATTAGTCCTTCTTTTGCCTTGGCAAGCCGGATCATATCCCAGGCTTCTTCAGTAGATATTTCAAGATTCAGGTCGGCCAAAACAGGATCATATATATCAGGAACCGCGGCGGTTTCCATGTGCTTCCAGCCTTCCAGTCCGTGTAAGGGATTGTCTGGCTGCAGTGAAATCAATTGAATGGAAGGGTTGAATTTCTTTAGTCTTCTGCCGGTACCTACAAAAGTTCCCGTTGTTCCCAAACCTGCAACAAAATGCGTAATGCCGGGAACTGTTTCAATGATTTCTACCGCCGTTCCGTGGTAGTGGGCCTTCCAATTGTTATCGTTCTTGTATTGATCAGCATAGAAAAAGCGGTGGGGTTCATTTTCGGCCATTGAACGGGCCAGTTCCTGCGCTCCGTCGGTTCCTTCATAACGAGAGGTAAGAATAAGTTCGGCTCCCAGGGACCGCAGGATTTCTATTCTTTCGGAGGATGCATTCTCGGGAAGGCAGAGCGTCACGGGAATCCCCAATGATTTGCCCAGGGTGGCATAAGCAATTCCTGTGTTTCCACTGGTGGCATCAAGCAAGGTTCTGCCCTTTCCAAGCCGGCCATTGTTTATTGCGTCACGGAATATGAAATAAGCCGCGCGCGCCTTAACGCTACCGGAAAGTTGCATCCACTCCTGTTTGGCATAGAGAGCGACCCCTTTCTTCCGGAAAATATGGCGCAGTTCGAAAAGCGGCGTGTTTCCGATCTGGGACTGCAAGGCCGCCAGCTTTTCCGGAATTCCCGGAACGGCAATGTGCGATAAGTTAGACATGGCGAAAATAAAAAAGCCCCACTTCGGTGGAGCTTCGGTATAATTAGTCGTTTTTAATCCATATAGTCATACCCTCCACCTGATAAATCCGGTGCATGCACAACAACAACAGCAGGTATGAAGGATGGTCGATTTCACAATGCAAAGTTAGTCGTTTTGTTTAAATTAAAAATTAAAAATTAAAAATTAAAAAACAGGTGCCCGACCCGACTCTTCGAATCGAAGTGCATTAGTTCTGTGTCAGGTTCCATTTTTTAATTTTTAATTTTTAATTTTTAATTTTCCTCTTTCACCTCAAAACATTAGCAATACCTTTTATCAGCGTCAGCAAACTTGTAATGATTACCAATGAACCAACGGCCATGAACATAATTTTTATGGGAATTTTACCAACCAACCTTGCTGCTATGGGAGCAGCGATCAGACCACCAATAATCAGTCCCGCAACATCCACAAAGAATATCGTTTTTAACAGGATAAAAAAGGTAATGGAACTTGCGAAAACTACAAAAAATTCGGCGAGGCAAACAGATCCGATGACGTAGCGGGGATTGTTTCTTTTTGAAATTAATGTTCCTGTAACCAATGAACCCCATCCTCCGCCGGCAAAAGCGTCCATAAAACCTCCGGCAGATGCAAGCCATCCGACATTTTTTACTTTGTTGTGATTACTTTTTCTTCTGAATGCCTTTTGAATTATATAATAACCGAGGTATAGCGTATAAAGCGAGAGCGGCACCCGGACCCAGATCGTATATTTTTGTCCGATGTATGCCAGGGTTGCTCCCAGGATGGCGCCGATAACTCCCGGTATAACCAGGGCCCGGAATAATTTTCTATTGATATTGCCAAAGCGGTGATGACTATATCCGGATACGCCACTGGAAAATACTCTGGCAGAATGCACCCGGCTGCTTACGATCGCGGGACTCACACCGATCGCCAGCAGAAAAGTTGTGGATATAGTTCCATAACCCATGCCCAGTGAACCATCGACCATCTGAGCCAGGAAACCGGTGACAGTCATCATTAGAAAAGAAGGGATGTCAAGATACTCAGGGAGTTTTTGAATTCCCTCCGATATTTTACGAAGGGGAAGATAAGAAAGGATCAGGTGCCCGAACAGCATAAAAAAAAAGGCAAAACAGGCACCACTTCACGATCCCCTGCCATTTTCTTGCCCCGGGTTTATTGATTTGCTCCAGCTTTGTCTGCTTGGCACTGAGAACTTTGGTAAGGTCGTCGAGCTGTTTTACTTTTTCCGCAAAGTCGCCTTTTAAATCCTGGCGGATGGTATGCATGTTTTGCAATACACCCTCGATCTCATCCGGGATCAATTCATTCAATTGTTCCTTCATCCGCTTGGCAATAGTAGGAGATTTCCCGTTCGTTGAAATGGCGATCTTCAGATTTCCTTTTTTGACAATCGAGCTTAGGTAGAAATCACAGAGTTCGGGAGTGTCCGCCACATTGATAAGCTTTCCTCTTGCCTTGGCCTCTATGCCGATCAAGCTGCTGGTAGCTTTATCATTGATGGCAACGATCACAATATCGGCCCTATCGAGGTCGTCCGGCACGTAAGGGCGCTCGAAAAGCTCGATGCCCGGATGATTCAGGGAAAGATCCTTTATTGTTTCATTAATCGCCGTGGCCACTAACCTGATTTTGGTTGCAGGCGAATTTTGCAGCACGGCATTCAGCTTCTCCAGTCCCACATTTCCCCCCCCGATGATCAGCAAACGCAATTGCTCCAGCTTGATGAAGACGGGGAACAAATTATTTTCAGCGTTTATTTCGGGTATAGTTTGGTTTGGATTCATGCCTGATCGCAAATTTAGAGTTTACAGGCCGGAATCCTGGAGAATCAGTCTACAATTTCAGTAAGCTATAACTATTTCGGCGAACCGTTAATTCATTAACTAATATACCCTTTAACATATTCCTGTGTCAGCTTTTGCTTTGGATTCAGCAGCAGTTCTTCGGTTGGACCGAATTCTATGATCTCTCCCATATAGATGAACACAATATAATCGGATACTCTTCTGGCCTGACGGAGGATATGCGTGACCAGTACGATCGTGTATTTATCACTTAGCTGAAGGAACAGCTCTTCGATCCTTTGGGTGGACAGCGGATCAAGCGCAGAAGTGGGCTCATCGCCGAGGATGATTTCCGGTTCCACTGCCAGGCCCCTGGCCAGACACAACCGCTGTTGCTGGCCGATGGACAGGCTGGTCGCAGGGCTGTTTAAGCGTCCTTTTACTTCTTCCCACAGACCGGTGGCGCGGAGATAATGTTCTACTGATTGATTGAGCTCTTTTTTCTTTCTTAACCCGTGGATCCGGGGTCCATAGGCAATATTGTCATATATGCTCATAGGCAACGGGAAAGGGCGCTGGGATAACAGGCCCATTTTTCTGCGCATACCCGTCACTTCCACCTGGCTGCCATAAATATCTTCTCCGTCAACTAACACCTGCCCGTCAACCTTCACATCTTTATTCCTGTCGAGCAGGCGGTTGAATGTTTTCAATAATGTTGTTTTTCCGCAGCCCGAAGGACCGATGAACGATGTGATCTTTTTATCCGGGATGTCCAGGCTTATATTCTTGAGGATATGATTGTGCCCGATATAAACGTTCAGGTCCTTGACCCGGATATGAGGAGCTTCAAATGTCATATTTTGTTTTTTGATAATTTTTTACTGAAATATTTGGCGCCAAGACTGATAACAAGCACAATTACGGTTAAGATCAGGGCCGCTGCATAAGCCCGGTTCTGCACTTCCTGGATAGGGCTGCTCAACTGGAAGAAAATGGCTAACGGCAGGGTGGCTGCAGGTTGACTCAAAGAAGTAGGAATACTATCCGTATATCCCGCTGTGAACAGAACACTGGCTGCATCGCCGATTGCTCTGCCCGAGGATAGTAATACGGCTGTCATGATTCCAGGAAGCGACTGGCGAAGGAAGACCTTGGACGTTTCCCAACGGGTAGCACCCAGCGAATAGGTAGCGTCCGATAATTCTTCGGGTGTCCGTCTGATCACTTCGTCCATTGCACGCGCGAGGATAGGAATGATCACCAGCGTCACGGTAATGATGCCGGCCAGGAGGGAGGCCCTTAACCCGAAATAGACCATAATGGTAAAACCAAAGGCACCATATACAATAGATGGAATGCCGAACAAAACGTCGAAAGTGAAGCGCGTAACGGTGGCTAGCGAGGAATCCTTTCTGGCATATATGTTTATGTATAAAACTACGGGGATGCTGATAAGCAAGCCTAGCAGGGTTGAACCGATAGTGATATAGAGCGAACCGATAATGGCATTCAGAAGGCCGCCCCCCTTACCGATATAAAACCCTCCTTCAGGAGCCTTGGATATCATATCCCAATTCAGGGAGCGTATACCCTTGGCCGTTATAGTCCACAAGATCATGACCAGGGATCCGGCAATAATTAGCGTGGCCAATATCATCAGGCTCTTAAAAAAAACAGACTCGATCTTTTTCCTCTTCATAGGTAACTCCTCCTTTCCAGCCGGTATAAGATGATCCTCGAAAGTCCGTTGAATAAAAATATGATAACAAACAGGATGAGCGCCGCCAGCATGAGGGCTGAATCNNCAATGGATAAACAGGGTCAAGGAGTGAATGGGGGATTCGGGCCTGGTTTCCGCATACCATGAGCACGGCGATGGTCTCACCAAGAGCTCTGGAAACAGCCAGCACCGTCGCGGCCAGGATGCCGGGCACCGATTTTCTTAGCACCACATGCCTGATCGTTTCCCATTGATTTGCACCCAGGGATAATGAAGCATCCCGTAGCTCCTGCGGAATGCTATTAAAGACTTCCAGCAGAATGCTGATGATCAAAGGAAAGATCATCACCGACAGCACTACTCCTCCCGCCAGCGCACTATAGCCCGAAGAGAACTCGACAAAATGCGGGGCTAGTTTATCCTGTATAAAAGGCACAATGGTCAAAACACCCCAAACACCATAGATCACCGGCGGTATCCCAGACAAGAGATCTATAAAAGGGATCAGCACCTGTTTCATCCGGCGAGGCATATACTCCGAAATAAAAATTGCCGTCAATAAGGAAAGAGGCAGGGCGATTACAATGGCAAGCGCCGTCACAACGAGCGAGCCGACTATATAAGTAAGAAATCCAAACTGATTTTTGAAAGGTTTCCATTCGCTGGAAAATAGAAGATGAAAGACCGAGGATTGCTTAAGGATAGGGACGGACTTGCCATACAGTCCCACCCCAATCAGCACGACGGTGAGAATGGATAAAAGACAAAGAGCAAGAAACAAATTAGCGCTTATCCTGTCCTTGATCAATCTATATGGGCTCATTTCAGTTTATTCAATCCCGCGTTGATTTTTTCCTGTGATAAATTAATATAGCCGGCTTCCTTCACGTATTTCTGCCCTTCGGATAATACCCATTGGATAAAGGTTCTGACAGACTGGTTCCTGATCCCGCCTTTGGTTACAAAATAAAGGTCCCTGGCCGGAGGCGATGGATATTTACCCGCTGCAATGGCCCTGGTAAAGTCGTCTATGCCCGTATATATATTCTCGTCCGCATCAATCCGGCCATTATTATTAAGGTCGATGGGTAAGGGAATCACCCCGTTTGTGGGCTGTTTAGTTTGGCCATCGTACACATACACGATATTGTTGAAGCCTATGCCCAATGGATCTCTCTTAACTGCTAACGCCAGGCCCGGGTCTCCGTAAACTGCGACGCCCTGCAGGTCTTCCTGCTTCTTGCCGAAATAGGCGGCCCATGTTTCCGCCGCTCCGGCTGCGTCGGAACGCGTATATACATGCACGGGAGCATTTGACTTCAGGCCAAGCTGACCCCAGTTTGTTATCTGCCCTGTGATAAAGATCCTGTTCAATGCATCTCTTTTTACTCCCCTCGCCTGCAACTCCTTAAGAAATGGACTGGAAGAACTGATTGTCGCCACAACGGCGTCCTTGGTCACTGCGATGGGATAGGCACCTTTTTTAGTTTCTTCCGGTGTCAGTTCGCGCGAGACCAAGCCGATATCCGTTATCCCGGAAAGAACATCCGTAATGCCTTTCCCGGCGCCTCCCGCCGATATATCGATCTTAATTTCCGGGTGTATCTTTTTAAACTCTGCAGCCCATCTCACGGCGAGCGGATACAGCGCAAAGGCCCCTGATATACTGATGGTCTGCGCCTGCGCGCTGTGGCCAATGTGGTATGGCGACTTTTCAGGAACAGGCGCCATCCAGCTTAGCGAAATCAGCGCTGCCCACAGGAATATTTTTTTACTCAAATAGGTTTTTGGCTTTTTATTGGTGGTTGAGCATGCTTCGCAGTTCATGTTATGAAAATTATAGGTTAACAAATTATGGTGCGCTAAAAAGACAATTGTAGCTGCGCGGTGAACAAATCATTATTGATGATTGCGCCTGCTTCTGTTCTCCAGGAATAATTCACCTGTAGCTTGGTCCAGCTGTTAAAGTAAAAATTGGTGCCGAAAACATAATAGGTGTTGCTGACCAATTTTTTATACTTATTCGGGTCATAGGTATCATAGCGGAAAACAAATTGAAAGAGCTTCGGCACCAGGAAATAACTTCCCTGGGCATACCAGCCCTCATGGACAGTTGGGTTGGAATTAAGGCCTTCCTGCCCCTTCAGCCATTCGGCCCTGGCGGTGAACCGGTCCAGGTCAAGCAGCAGGTCAGCCCCCCAGCGGATACGATTTTGATCCTTGGTGGGCGAAGAGGTGAAACGGTCATAACCATTATAGTAATTAGTGCCGATGGCCAGGGCCTTAAAGGGATGAAATACAAGCCGTGCATCAAAGTCTTTGAATTCGTTATTATCGGTGACATCTATGCCGGCGCCGTTGAGAACTGCCAGGTAATAGTCGATGAGATTGGCATCACCGATTTTGACGATGCTACCGCTCAATTGCAAACCGAGGTCGCGGCCGTTCTGGTTTCCAATTGAATCAATAAGATTATTCGAACCATCTTCCTTCCTGGCCACCAGTGCACTGACCACCTGCGAACGGTCGGCAGTTTCCAGCAAGCGATCCTGAGTTAAATTTTCGAGGGAAAATGGTATTGTAAACTGTCCGGCAGTGATCTTCAGAAAACTCCAGGGTTTGTAAGCGATAAATGCGTCGAGTAGCAAAGGCGAAACCAATGCACCTCCTGTAGCCGCAGTTCCATTGGCTCCTGAATTGCCTACGAAATCAAGGAGCAAACGGTAGCTCCATTTACTTGTAAAATCTCCCTGAAAATCAAGCCTGGCCCTTCTTATATCAAATCCGTCAGGTTTTCCTTTTAG
>PLEB01000352.1 GCA_003136915.1 Chitinophagaceae bacterium | reverse complement strand
GGGACATGTTAGTTTCGAATTCTTTTCCTGAGGGAAACAGCTTTCCGCTATAAAGAACCGAAACTTCCTTGCCTGAATCCACAGCCGGCCCTGCTCCCGGGTTACTAATCAGCACAAAAGTTCCCATCTCTGTTTTCTGTGCGGCGATATGATTTTTTGCCAGGTAATCTTCCACATCCCTGGTTTCCCTTGCATGGAAAGTATCGAGCGCAACCTGACGGTCTTTTTCTACCAGATCCTGGTTATCGAAAACATCTACAACCTTAAGGGTCAACACAATTTTATCCCTTTTCTTTATGAATGGCGGAAGCGGCTGACCGGATTTTTTCTGAATGCTGTCTCCTGTTTGTACCACCACAGCGCTATCTCCTTTTCTTAATAAAGGAAATATTTCAAGTGGACTATAACTTGTAGGCGAAGCGGTGTCTATTTTGACATACGCGGGCATGCTGTTTTGTGAACTGAAAAGTACAGAGTCCCTCAATTTTTGAGAGAAAGTTATTTTGATGAACTGACCTTTCTTTACCAGGGGATTTTTCTGATCGGATATAATTTTATATAACAATCCCGATTTGGTTTTTTTCAAGCCCTGATTATTACAGGCAACCATCAGCAGGATCGCTACTATGGCAAATAGATAAGCATTGATTTTTTTCATTTTCAGTTTTATTGTAATTGTAAAGCGTTCTCTTTTAGTGAAGCACGAAATCGTTGAGCTGTCTGTTCCAGGGTCTCACTGCTCCGTCCCCCTGCTGCGTTGATGTGGCCGCCACCTTCAAAATACTGGCGCGCAAAGCGGTTGACGTCAAAGCCGCCTTTACTTCTGAAAGAACATTTGATCTCTTCATCACGGTCAATGATGAGGGCGGCAAATTTGATTCCCTGTATTGTCAGCGGAAAGTTAACCAGTCCTTCTGTATCTCCCGTACGGATTTGGAATTTAACAAGGTCTTTCCAGGGGATACAGATGAGGGCCGTATTGTATTCGTAAAATACTTCCAGCCGGTTAAGTAATGCATGCCCGGTAAACCGCAACCTGTTTTCAAGAAAATTATCAAAGAGATTCTCGTGTATTTTGGAATGATCCAGTCCCGTATCCTTTAATCCGGCAACCATGCGGTGAACGGATGCTGTCGCGGAGCTGAAACGGAATGACCCTGTGTCTGTCATTACACCGGCATATAAACACTCGGCTATGTCTTCGTGGATTTTATCGCCATTTCCGGATGCCATGATAAAATCGAATATCATTTCACTGGTGGAGCTTTTGGAAGTGTCGCTGATTCCGTAGGCAAACATTTCTTCCTGTGGTTGCTGGTGATGGTCGATGAGTATACGGACCGCCGGGGAGCTGGCGATCGGCGCTGCCATTTTCCTTGTCCGCATAAGAGTATTAAAATCAAGGCAAAATATCCAGGCTGCTTTCTCCAGGGCTTCATTTGCCCGTGCCGTGTTCAGCTCATAGTCTATCACTTTATCAGCGCCCTTCATCCATTTCAGCCAGTCGGCCCAGTTGGTCGGCGATATTACCGTCACCGGATAGTCCATTGCCTGCAACAGGTGATAAAGTCCGAGGGAAGATCCCATTGCATCAGCATCCGGTTTCTGATGCATAACAATGACCGTGGTTTTGGGAACTTTCAATAAGGTAAATATGTTCGTAATAGGCTGCATATAAAATGGTTGGCAAAGGTGCAGAATAATATGACCATTCCCAAATCTCCTGCAAAATGTATTAGCTTTGCACGCCAAACGAAAACAAATGAGTAACCGCACGTTCACGATGATAAAACCGGATGCTTTTGCGAACGGCTATTCGGGCGCAATCCTGGACATGATCCTAAAAGCAGGATTCAGGTTGACTGCCCTTAAAATGACATCCCTTTCCGCAGGAAAAGCAGGTGAATTTTATGCCATTCACCGGGCGCGTCCATTTTACAATGAACTTGTTGAATTCATGAGCCGCGGTCCGATCGTAGCAGCTATTCTGGAAAAGGAAAATGCGGTTGCCGATTTCCGGAAACTTATCGGAGCTACCGACCCTGCAAAAGCTGATTCCGGAACGATACGCAAATTATTCGCTGCTTCTCTTGGAGAAAATGCCATCCATGGCAGTGACAGCGACGAGAATGCGCGCACGGAAAGTGATTTTTTCTTCTCAAATCTGGAAAGAATCTAAAGACGGTTCTTTTTCTTTTATAGGGGATAATTAAGCTGCAACCCAGGCGGCCCGGAGTCCTTTTCTTTTGATTGAATTTAAGGCCCTAATTTATTGATTATCAATTAATTGATTTTTGTAAATTGATTTTTCAAACCCTTAAGGTAATAAGCGGAAAACGGATTCGTTAGAGTGGATCAACTAAACAATAGACACTATGAAAATCCGCATTATTAATCATTCCGTAAAGATCCTCGCTTTTTCAGCGTTTTTGTTAACCACGGCCTGTAAAAAAAGTATTACCAATATTACTGCGCCTTCACAGGATGCGTCAGCTGCTACACTTTCAGATTCTTCAACTGTAGCTGATAATTCATATAACGACGTACTGTTAAATGCATTTTTTGGTTATTCTGATGAACTGGCTACCGGAGCAGCCGCCAAATTGCATGGCGGAGGAACTTCTACGAATAGCGTGAATCAGGTGAATGTTGTTCCTTTCAGTTGCGCTGCCTATACCGTGCAAACAGACAGCGGAGGATATCCGATAACGCTTACACTCGATTTTGGTGCAGGCTGCTCAGGCAGTGTGGATAGTGTACTACGCAAAGGGAAGATCATTTATGTTTTCTCAGGTCCCCTGTTGAATCCGGGAACAACGGTTTCAGCCAATTTCGACCAGTATTATGTAAATGGATACGGATTGCAGGGAAGTTGTTCTATCACGAATAATTCTTCCATTGCGAACGGGGTGAGCTTTACGCTCCAGGTCACTAACGGGATTTTTACATTTCCTGACTTAACCAATTTTCATTATAGCGGGAATAAAACGGTTCAGATGACAGCCGGAAGCAGTACACCGTTTGATTTTTCGGATGATGTTTATTCAATAACCGGAAACAATAATTTTTCTGCTTCGGATGGTACAAGCATCGTCAGCACTGTCACTACTCCGCTGGTCAGAGCTTTTACCTGTAAATTTATCAGTGCAGGTGTGATCTCCTTTGTATATGATCAGAAGGTGAATGGAACCATTGATTTTGGAAGTGGTACGTGTGATAATGCCGCAACGCTTGTTGCAGGGAATATTAACGAACAGATTACCCTTAGATAATTATCATCATATTAAAAAAAGGGATGCTGCTCAGCGCAGCATCCCTTTTTTTATAACAGATTATTCATTCCGTTAATCTTGAAGTAGCGTGATCCTGCAGTGCGTCCAATTTCTCTTTGCTATATGTTTGCCGGGTGATCACCACAAATAATACAGGTACAATAAAGATCGCCAGGGAAGTTGCGGATAGCATTCCACCCAATACGGTCCATCCAATCGTATTTCGCGCGACGGAACTTGCTCCACTGGCCAGGGCCAGTGGTAATACGCCCAATATAAATGCGATGGAAGTCATTGAGATCGGCCTCAATCGAAGCTGCACAGCTGCGAGCGTTGCTTCCACAATGTCCATGCCGCGGTCTACTCTTTCTTTAGCA
>PLEB01000274.1 GCA_003136915.1 Chitinophagaceae bacterium | reverse complement strand
GGATCTATTTCTGCGTTTGCACTTCATCCCGTCTACCTGAATCTTGAGGTGGTTGCAGGAAAGAAATACGATTCGCATTTAAAGGCCTTCAGGAAAAAACAAAAACAACTGAATCAGCTCCCGGACCTGGATTACGAAAACGTGGTCAGCAGTAAACTGGCCATCCTCAGAGAACTTTATGAGGTCCAGAAAAAAGATCTCAACGAGGATGCGGATTACCTGAAATTTTTTGAAGCAAATAAATTCTGGCTGACCCCTTACGCCGCATTCTGTTATCTGCGCGATGTAAACGGTACAACCAATTTTACAAAATGGAAAAACCAGGGGCGTTTTAATAAACTTACGATTGACCGGCTGACTGCACCCCAATCCAGACAATACGATCAGATTGCGGTTTATTATTTTATTCAATATCATCTCCATCTTCAACTCAATGACGCTGCCGGATATGCGCACGAAAAAGGCATCGTGATCAAAGGAGATATTCCGATTGGCGTGTACCGTTATAGCTGCGATGCCTGGATGTCGCCTGAACTCTATCATCTGGACCAGCAGGCTGGCGCTCCTCCGGATTCATTTGCTTTAAAGGGGCAGAACTGGGGTTTCCCGACATATAACTGGGAACAGATGGAGAAAGATGATTACCTGTGGTGGAAGAACCGCTTTGAACAAATGGCCATTTATTTTGACGCATTTCGTATCGATCATATTCTGGGATTTTTCCGGATCTGGAGTATACCTATAAACGAAATCGAAGGAATCATGGGTAGGTTTGATCCGGCAATTCCGGTGTACCGGGCGGAATTCGATGAGAGAAATATCCGGTTTGACGCGGACCGCTATACCAAACCGTTTATTAATGATGCCGTGATCTGGGAATATTTTTCCCAGGATACTGAAAAAGCATAACTTCTTTTTTTCCTTGAACTGCCCAATGGCAATTACCTGATCAGGGATTTCGTGAATACCCAACGAAAAGTGGAAGCGTATTTCGCAAATAAGGTCGGAGATCCTTTCGAGGTAAAAAGCCGTGCAGCCCTTCTTAGCCTGATCTCCAATGTTATCCTCTTCGAAGTGGCGGGTAGCGAAGGAAAGGAATTCCATTTCAGGATACTCATGGAAACCACTCCTTCATTCCGGTATCTGGACTGGAATGTGCAGAACCAGTTGAGAGACCTCTACGTAAATTATTTCTACCGCAGGCAGGATGCATTCTGGAAAAAAGAGGCCATGAAAAAACTTCCGGCTCTCAAAAAATCTACGGATATGCTGGTATGCGGTGAAGACCTGGGCATGGTCCCGGATTGCGTGCCGGAGGTGATGAAACAACTGGGCATTCTTAGTCTTGAAATTCAACGCATGCCCAAGGATAAGACCCGCGATTTTTTCAATCCGTCAGATGCTCCCTATTTGTCGGTGATTACGCCCTCAACGCATGATATGAGCACGATCCGGGGATGGTGGGAAGAAAACAGGACTATCACACAGAAATTCTTTAATAACGAACTGGGTCAATGGGGCGAAGCGCCCCTTTTCTGTGATGCATGGATCAATAAGGCTATCGTGAACCAGCACCTGCATTCCCCCGCCATGTGGACCATTTTTCAGTTGCAGGACCTGTTGGGTATGGAAGAAAAAATCCGGCGCGAAAATCCAAATGACGAAAGGATCAACGATCCGGCAAATCCGAAAAACTATTGGAAATATCGAATGCATTTGTTCCTGGAAGATCTGCTGAAGGAAGAAGATTTTAACGACCAACTTAAGGAAATGCTGAAAGCTTCCGGAAGATAATTCGACGATAATGATCATTGAACATTTTTCCTTTAACCTGCGGTTCAAATATCCTTTTACCATATCCAGGGGAACCAAAACCCATCAGCCTACCTTTGTGGTTTGTCTGGAACAATTCGGACTCAAAGCATTCGGTGAAGCACCCGCCATCAGCTATTATCACATACCCGTGGAAAAAATGGCCGCGGATCTTTGCGCCAAACAAGAGATAATAGAAAAATCTGCTTTCACGGTTCCGGAAAAATTCTGGCATTTTCTTCACCAGCTTCTTCCGGATAATGCCTTCCTGGTTTGCGCGCTGGATATGGCAGGGTGGGACCTCTATGGAAAATTGAAAAATAAACCCATCTATGCCTGCCTAAATCTGGACATGCAACAGGCACCGCTGACCGACTATACCATTGGCATCGATACGATCGATAAAATGGTGGAGAAAATGCTCGAAACACCATGGCCGATTTATAAAATTAAACTCGGTACGGAACAGGATGCTGACATTATCCGGTCCCTGAGAAGTCATACCGATGCCGTTCTCCGTGTGGATGCCAACGCTGGGTGGACCCTTGACCAGGCATTAGAAATACTTCCGGCACTCGCGGCCTGCAGCGTGGAATTTGTTGAACAACCGCTGGATAAACATGACCAGGACGGAATGCGGGTACTCTTTGAAAAATCCCCGCTGCCGCTAATCGCCGATGAATCCTGTGTGAGCGAACAGGACGTGGAAAAACTGCATGGTTTGTTTCATGGCATCAATATCAAGCTCACTAAATGCGGGGGCCTCACACCGGCTCTCCGCATGATTCAGACTGCCCGTAGATTGAATATGAAAGTGATGGCTGGCGGAATGAATGAAAGTACTATCGGATCGGCAGCTGTTGGCCACCTGCTGCCTCTGTTGGATTATGTTGATATGGATGGAATACTTTTGCTGGATGAAGACATTGCCACGGGACTATCAATTGAAAACGGCCGCGTCACACTTTCCGGGAAACCCGGACTGGGCGTTGAGTTTACTGATTTGTACATTCGGGGAAGGACTAAAAGTTGACGGTTGACGGTTGACGGTGAACAATCCACCTTTTTTTTAATTTTTAATTTTTAATTTTGAATTTTTAACTTGTCCGACGATCTAACCATAATAAAAGGAACGAAGACCGAACAATACAGCGCTCTGATCCCTCAGATAGAAGCATTAATTCTGGGCGAACCGGATCTTATTGCCAATCTCGCCAATATTGTAGCTGCCCTCAAGGAACAATTCGGATGGCTTTGGGTAGGATTCTACCTTGTAAAGCAGGATGAACTGGTGCTCGCGCCATTCCAGGGACCGGTGGCCTGCACCCGCATCCGCAAAGGAAGGGGCGTATGTGGAACCGCCTGGCAGGAGATGAAAACCCTGATTGTTCCGGATGTGAATGCTTTCCCCGGTCATATTTCCTGTAGCAGTTTATCCAGGTCTGAAATCGTTATGCCGCTCATCCGGAATGGGAAGGTAATTGGCGTACTTGATGCAGACAGTACTTCATTGAGCGAATTCGATACCGTCGATCAGGAATACCTTGGTCAGATCCTCTCACTCATCCGTTTGTCCAAAAATAATTAAACGACTGTTTAATTCGTGTTTAACCGTTATTTTTGCAGACCCATTTGCTTGCTTGCTGATTACCTGGTTAAATCCATAAATGAATCGTGGATCAACGACATTTATTTTCTCTGCTTATTATGAAAAGAATCATTTTGTTTTTATTTGTGCTGAACCTATGCGGATCTGCGAGTGCTCAGAAAATGGACAGTTCCGGAACAAGCAAGACCCTGGAGCTTTGTATTCAATATGCTTTAGAGCACCAGACCAATATCCGCCAATCAATGATTGATCAGCAAATTGTCGACCGCGAAATAAAAAGCGCGTTGGCAGATTGGTATCCGCAGATAGGCCTCAATGCAAACTACCAGGACAACTTCCAGCTGCAGACCTCCATTTTCAATAACCAGGCCAGTCGCGTCGGCACATATAACGCTTCTTCTGCTTTACTTGGGATCACCCAAACAGTTTTTGACCGGGATGTTTTATTGGCGAAACAGTCGGCACGGGATGTAAGGACAAGCGCCAGGCAAACCACCGTCAATACACAAATCGATGTGGTTTCCAATGTCAGCAAGGCCTTTTATGATGTGCTTTTATCGAAGGAACAGATTCGCCTTTTTAATGCTGACCTGGTATTGCTTCAGCGAAGCCTGAAAGATGCCTACAATCAATATAAAGGGGGGCTTGTTGACAAAACGGATTATCAGCGCGCCACCATATCCCTGAACAATTCGAAAGCGCAACTTAAAACTGCTGAGGAAGAATTGAAAAGCCGTTATGCACTCCTCAAGCTGTATATGAGCTATCCTTCCGATTCTGCTTTGATGCTGACGTACGACAGTGCGGAAATGGCGAATCAGATTACGGCTGTGGATACAAATCTGGCCGTCGACTACAATAATCGGATAGAATACCAGCAATTGCAGACACAAAAAAGATTGCAACAAGCCAATTTAAGATATGCAAAAAATGCCTATTTGCCTTCTGTTTATCTATTTGGAGAGTATAATCTGAATTATTATAATGACCAGTTCTCCAAGTTATATTCGATCAACTATCCGAATTCCTACGCTGGTGTAATGCTCTCATTTCCCATTTTCCAGGGAACGAAAAGAATTCAGCAGATCCATATTGCGCAATTACAATTGGACCGTCTAGACTACAATTTCACTTCGCTGAAAGATTCCATAAACGCCGAATATGTCCAGGCCCTTGGTTCTTACAAGTCAAACCTGGCCAATTATTATCTTCAGAAGGAAAACCTCAACCTCGCCCTCGAGGTGTATAATGTCATTCAGCTTCAATACCGCTCGGGTATTAAAGCTTACCTCGATGTCGTGACGGCCAATAACGATTTATTTGGAGCACAGATCAATTATACAAATGCTTTATATCAGGTATTGAGCAATAAAGTGGATGTGGAAAGGGCGCTTGGTGTACTTCGATATTAAATAAAATACAGGATGATTATGAAAAATAACCTTTACAGGATCGGAAAACAGGCAGCGCTTGCCATGTTGTTTGCGGCCTGTGGAAGCCAGAAAGATCAGTCAAAGCAGGCCCCTCCACCGGTACTCGTTGGTACTTATGTAGCAGAGCCCGGAAATGCAGTGTATTACGATATTTATCCTGCAACCATTACCCCTTTGAACCAGGTGGATATTAAACCTCAGATTTCAGGAAACATCGTTAATATTTTTTTTAAGGATGGTCAGTACGTTCATAAGGGGCAGAAACTTTATGAAATCGATCAGCAGCAGTATCGCGCCGCCTATGAACAGGCGATAGCTAACCTTGATGTAGCTAAAGCAAATCTGGCCAAGTCCCAACAAGATGCCGACAGATATACGGAACTCGCCAAAGAGGATGCCATTGCAAAGCAAACTTTAGATCATCAGTTGGCAGACCTGGAAAGTTCAAAGAAACAGGTGGCGGCTGCGCAGGCCAATGTTCAAAGTGTGGAAACGAATCTGAAATATTCTGTTATTTCAGCTCCTTTTGACGGAACCATCGGAATCTCTGATGTCAAAATCGGAACCGCAGTTTATCAGCAAACCTTGCTAAACTCCATTTCCTCCAACAATCCGATGGCCGTTGATATTGCCATTAACCAGTCGGAAATACCAGCTTTTGCGAATTATCTGCAAAAAGGTACGAATCCCAAAGATTCTATTTTTACTGTTGCTCTGCCCGATGGCTCAATATATCCATTTCCCGGCGGCCTTTATTTATTGGACCGTGCAGTTGATCCGCAAACCGGAACCATTAAAGCACGCCTGATTTTTTCAAATGAAAAAAACGAATTGAAACCGGGTATCACAACCAATATCCGCGTTAAACATGGCTCCGGAGAGGCAAGTTTATTGATCCCTTACAAGGCCGTGGTTGAACAGCTTGGGGAATATTTTGTGTATACCGTAAATGAAAGCAGGGCGATTCAGCATAAGGTAAGCCTGGGCACTAAGATCAATGACAAGGTGGTAGTAAAAAGCGGTTTGCAAACGGGAGACAGCGTGATAACGGAAGGCGTGCAAAAATTGAAAGACAGCACGATCGTGAAAACTACAAGCTCTGCAGCATCTGCCCCAAAATAAAGATGCGTCGGAAAAAGAATGATGCTGCAAAGATATTGCAGGATTCAAAAAAATAATCAGCGTATGGCTTCTTCAAATATATTTCTCAAGCGACCGGTAACAGCCATTGTGATATCCGTTGTTCTTTTACTGGTCGGAACACTGGCCATTCTGAGCATGCCGGTAAGCCAGTATCCTAATATTACCCCTCCAACGGTACAGATCACGAGTAACTTTACCGGAGCGGACGCCCAAACGGTGGAACAGACCACTACCACTGCCATTGAAACGCAGGTAAACGGAGTGCCGGGAATGGCCTATATGCAAAGCAACAGCGCAAACAACGGGCAATCGCAGATCACCGCGACCTTGAATATAGGTGCTGATCCGAATATTGTTGCCCTGGATATTCAAAATCGGGTGGGTATTGCTACCCCGGCCTTACCCACGCAGGTGCAGAAACTGGGCATTACCGTTTTAAAACGTAATCCAAGCATTCTGATGCTGGTGGCCATCTATTCACCGAATGGTTCTCATAGCATTCCATTTATGGACAACTATGCGAATATTTATGTGAGAGACCAGCTGCTGCGCGTACCTGGCGTAGGAGATGTGTTGAGCCGTGCGGATAATTTCAGTATGCGTATCTGGCTGCAGACGGATAAGCTGGCCCAGCTGGGCCTCACTTATAACGATGTGCAAAATGCCATCAATGAACAGAATTTACAGGTCGCCGCCGGCTCTGTTGCATCCCCGCCACAAAACTCCAGTTCTGCTTTTGAGTTCACTGTATTTACGAACAGCCGCCTCACAACCGAGCAACAGTTCGGAGATATCGTCGTGCGTTCCGATCCACAACAAAATTCCATTGTGTACCTCAGGGATGTCGCCCGGATACAATTGGGCAAGGTGAGTTATACGGCCAATTCTTTTGTGGATGGCAAAAGATCTTCTTACCTGCTGGTTTACCAGGCACCGGGCAGCAATGCCTTATCCACTGCAGAAGGCGTTTACCAGGCCATGTCGAATATGAAAAAATATTTTCCATTGGATGTTGATTATGTAGTACCCTTCGAATCCATTTCTGTTGTAAAGGTGTCCATTTCAGATGTTGTGCGTACTTTACTGATCGCCTTGCTGCTGGTAACGATCGTTGTTTTTCTCTTTCTCCAGAACTGGCGCTCTACTTTAATTCCGGTGCTGGCCATTCCGGTCTCGATCGTAGGAACTTTTATATTTTTTATACCGTTGGGTTTCACGATCAATACACTCACCTTGTTCGGGTTTGTGCTGGCGATCGGGATCGTGGTAGATGATGCTATTGTGGTGGTGGAAGCGGTTCAGCATTACATTGATACGGAAGGGCTGTCTGCCAAAGAAGCAACCGCCAAAGCCCTGCAGGATATAACAGCTCCGGTTATCGCCATCGCCCTGATTCTGGCCTCCGTATTTGTACCGGTCGGATTTATTCCCGGTATTGTCGGCAGATTATATCAGCAATTTGCCATCACCATCGCCATCTCTGTACTTATATCTGCCTTCATCGCCCTTTCACTCACGCCGGCGCTGTGTATGTTGCTCCTGAAGCCCCATCATATCAATGAAGATTCTAAAGGGTTAAATAAATTCTTCTATAAATTCAATCAGGGCTTCGGTTGGTTCAATCATAAATACACATCCGGCGTTGGAGCATGGGTAAGGAAAGCGCCGCTGGTATTGGTGTTATTAGCTTGTATCGCAGCAGGTGATATATTCCTTTTTAAGAACAAACC
>PLEB01000026.1 GCA_003136915.1 Chitinophagaceae bacterium | reverse complement strand
TGTGTGGATGCTATTATGAAACACCATCTTAATCCTGAATACGGGTTACTCAATGAAGGGCTCCATCATGATCTAAGCCTGCCGCCAAATGAATGGGCACAATTTTCTTACTTCGCTATCGGCATCCAGACACTCTGGATGCTGATGTTCGAAGCGGTGCGAACGCGTGATACTGGACTTTTTCTGGCCACGCAGAAGATTTTTAAAAAGCATCTCCTGGTTGCTGCAGATCCCGTCTATGGCGGTTATTTCCGGTCGCTGGATAACGTGAGCCGGTATACTTATAAAGTTGATAAAGTGCTTTCCCTTCAGGAAGAGGTTTTGATTGGAACGCTTCTACTGATAGACCACACCCAGGATCCGTTTGCCCGAAACCACTTTGCTCAAACCTATGCTTATGTCCGGGAAAAATTCATGCATCCTGAGTATGCCTTTGTGGTGGAGAGCGGGAATCGAAAACTAACTGATTATTCCAAAAAAGGCGTGGGTAATTATCATCATCCCCGCCACCTCATGCTTAATCTGCTGGCTTTGGAACGGATGATCGACCGTGGGGGCAAACCCTCTGGTTTATTTGGCTAAACATTTAATCAATCAGCTATCATGGATCATAAAGATTATTCAAGAAAAGAATTTATTAAGCTGAGTTCACTGACCGGAGCCGGATTAGCTTTTACTGCAGGGTTGCCATTCTTGAAAGAAAATAAACCCGTAATGGCTAATAAAATAGATCCGGCAGAACCTATTATTGATATTCATCAGCATACCAATTATCTGGGTCGGACGGACGATGAACTGCTGGCCCATCAATACAATATGGGTGTTACCACCACTATTCTGCTGCCGGCAGGCCACCCCGTGGAGTACGGAGCTACTTACTACGGTGGCGGCAATGGTTTACAGGCGTAAGCCACGCCTAACGAGGCGTGTTACAAACTTGCAAATGAACTTCCGAAAGAATTTCTATTCGGCGCTAATGAGGTGCCGGATTTACCCGGTGCGATCCAGGAGATTGAAAAATATTTGAAGCTGGGTGCTCCGGTCATCGGTGAATCTAAGTTTGGTTTGGATTGTGATTCACCGGAAATGCAAAAAATATACGAACTCGCTCAGGAATATAACGTTCCGGTTCATCAGCATTGGTTGTTCAATATGTACAACCGTGGTCTGGAGCGGTTCCACAAGATGTTGGAAAAATACCCGAAAGTCAATTTCATTGGGCATGCTCAAACCTGGTGGGCAAACGTTGACAAAGATTTAAAAACCCAAAACATGATGTATCCGGTGGGCAAGGTAACTCCGGGCGGATTGACTGACCGGTTGCTCAGTGATTATCCAAATATGTATGGTGATCTTGCCGCACCATCTGGTCTGAATTTTTTCCTTCGGGATGAGGATCATGCCCGCGGATTTTTGGATCGCCATCAGGATAAACTTGTTTTTGGAAGTGATTGCACTGATAAGTTGGGTCACGGTCCGAGCTGTGCCGGGGCAATGATTATTGCAGCGGTTCGCAGAACATCGTCAAGCAAAATAGTTGAACGGAAACTGCTATTTGAAAATGCCAAAAAATTATTGCGGTTATAATTAAGCCACCGCATCATTTAGCGTTCTATACAAAGAATTGATTCATTCACGAAAAAATACATGTATGATTATTCCTGCCACCCCGGGTCACCTTGAAATTTTTGGATTGTCAGGGGGGGAAAAAAAACAACCGGGACATTTCAGAAAGACACAATATTTCTTTTTGAAAAAACTATTCCTGTGTCTCGCAGTTTTATCCTTTGTCCAGGTTAGAGGCCAGACATCAGCTAAAAACGGCTGGTACACCGAAGGGAATTTTGTACCTCAACACCGGATTAAGATTACAGTCACCAATCCTTTGAAAATCCAACTTAAAGATCAACCGGTGGTTGTTGAACGCACCCAATTGCCTATTCAGAATATTCCTGAACGATGGGTTGCGGTTGTGGATCCGAATTTGCCAGAGAACCCCGCGCCAACTGCAGAAGATCTTAAAAAGATGGGAGGTTATGTCAAACACAAAGAGACAAACGGACATGCCATTGAGCTTCAATTAGATGATATTGACAAAGATGGAGTCTGGGATGAAATATTTTTCCTTACAGACCTGGGACCCGGTGAGACCCGCGACTTCTTTATTTATATAGATGCATATGAACGGGGGTTGTATCCGCACAAGGTCCATGCTGCCATTGCAAATTATGGGCGGCATACAGTACCATTTGTGGAATCTGAAATTATGGGTTGGAAATTATGGTCGCCACACGATTTAGACCTTCACGGTAAGCGGGCTCCCATGCTTACTGCAAACTATGAATATTCAACCAACCTGTCCGGATATTATATGCCTTGGGAAAAAGGGACTGACATCATGATCGTCGCCAAAACTTTCGGAGCAGGTGGAATGTGCATTTTTGAAAATCCGGCTGATCCCGAAAACGCTGCCCGTGCGTATTATTCTCCTAATAAGGATATGGGTCCTATAAAAGATAGCCGCTTCTCCTATGATGTAATAGCTAACGGGCCGCTCAGAGGCATAGTCAAAGTGTCAACCACGAATTGGAACTCAGGGCAGGGCTTTTATGAGATGGATCAATATTATACAGTAATTGCAAATAAGAGCTGGTGTATTG
>PLEB01000202.1 GCA_003136915.1 Chitinophagaceae bacterium | reverse complement strand
ATATCGTCTGATTTCAGTTCCGGATATTCTTTCGCCACTTCCTGAAAGCATTCAAGAAAAAGCCCATCCGTAAACTTCATGATATTGGCTTTATGGCCGCAGGTGATTCGCCGCGAACCATTCTTCTTTGCCATTTCAAAAGCATACTTGATTACCTGGAGGCTTCCCGGTCTCGTGATGAATCTGCGGCTCAGCGCTACGTCATGCGTGGGCATGTGTTCAATGCCACCATAAGTATCTTCAATATTTTCGCGCACGATCGTCAGGTCGATCCGGATGCCGGCCTTGGAAAAAACGGTATCCACACCATGAAGTGTTTGAAAGACCCGTTTATTTGCATAGGTGTTCCATGTTTTCCGTGCAGTCACATTCACACTTTTTACCCCTTTGCCCTTTGGAGTTTCCATGGGTCCTTTAAAAAGTATTCCGGTCTCTTCAATAACATGCTTGGCCTCCGGGGTCATTCCATTGGAAAACCCTTTGTCGAAAACCCATTTTCCCATGTCCACTACCTCATATTCTAAGGGAACCTCATTGGCATTAAAAATGGTTAGGACGGCGTCCATGATTTCCGGACCGATGCCATCTCCTTTTGCAACTGCGATTTTCATGGTAAAAGATGTTTCGATTCTGCGCGAAAATACGATAAAAGGGGTGAAGGGTGATGAGTTATGGGTTATGGGTTATGNNTGGTTGATGGCCTTTATGTGTGAGACCGCACCTGATATCCATCAACCATCAACCATCAACCATCAACTTTTCAAATCAATTGCTTAATTTTATGTAAATTAAACTCCATGGCGAACAAAATTTCAGAAGGGGTTGAAATTGAAGTCGAAACTTTTTATCAACCCGACTACAGTAATCCGGTTGCCGGGGAGCACATGTTTGCCTACAGGATTACGATTTGGAATCACAATAATTTCTCCGTAAAACTACATCGCCGCCAATGGCATATTTTCGACAGCAACGGAAGCCACCGGGAAGTGGAGGGTGAAGGCGTGGTTGGGGTGCAACCTATACTTCAGCCCGGCGAGAAGTATCAATATGTAAGTGGTTGCAATCTGCGTACTGAAATGGGCAAGATGTACGGCAGCTATAACATGGAAAACCTGAATACAAAAAATATCTTCGAAGTAAATATTCCGGTGTTTGAAATGATTGTTCCATTTAAGATGAACTGATTTTTAATTGGTTGATGGTATATGGTAGATGGTAGATGGACTTTATTTGGGTATCCGCACCAGAAGTCCATCAACCATATACCATATACCATCAACAAAAAAATCAATCTCTCCCCTCTCATCAATCCTTCTCCGCCGTCGCCTCCACAACCACCTTGTTCAGTCTTTTTGTTAGCGGAAACAGCAATAGTCCGGCAATAATGGCTGCTGTGGCACTGATGCCGAAGAAAAGCGCCTTGCTGTCGAAACTATCCCAGAATCCGGCCATGATACCGGCGATTTTTGCGCCAAGAGAAGTGGTGATGAACCAGCCGCCCATCATCAATGCAGTAAATCGCCGTGGGGAAACTTTGGATACCAGGGATAAGCCGACCGGGCTCACAAACAGTTCACTGATGGTAAATACACCGTAAGTGCCGACAATCCAGGCAGACGAAACCTTATTGTGGTAAATATTGGTTGATAAAGCGGCAATTACCATAATCAATGAAGATAATCCGGCAATGATGGTTCCCCATGCAAACTTGCCGGGCGTACTGAGTTCCTTACCCCTGGCCTTCAGAAATCCGAATAGTCCTACGATGATTGGTGTAAGCACAATGATCCAGAAAGGATTTATGGATTGATAGATTTCTGTGGATATGAGTTTAAGATCCTGCCCCTGTGCCGGCCATTGATCTTTCGGAATATTCTGCAAATAAGGATCTGTACCAATATGCGTGGCCACATTTCCTTTGGCATCCGTTTTTGCATGGAAATGTTCATCCAGGATGGGGACCTCCACTGGTTTTGTATTCACCGTTTTTAGAAATCCAAAAGGCTTGATTATTTTTTCGATCGAAGCAGGCGCTTCACGATTGGTATAGCTGTCTGCCCAAATCGTAAGTGAAGTAGCGTTCTGGTTATAGATATTCCAGAAAATAATGGAAACACCAAAAAGGGTGAATAGGGTTCCAATCCGCTTTCTGTCTGACCCGCTACAGCGATGCCATATGTTGTAATAGAAAATGATAATGGGAATACAGGCAAAAATAAACGCATCATTGGAATCAGAACCCATGAGGTTTCCCGGGATAAACCATCCAATAATACCAGCCGCAATTGCAGGAAGAAAAACGTAGTAAACGATCTTCGAAAGCGGCATGTCTTCTTTCTGAACAGGCTTGATTACATCAGCGTGTTTTATATATTTTTGTCCGGAAGCAAAGAAGACCAGCGAAAGCGTCATTCCGAATCCTGCGGCGGCAAATGCATATCCCCAGGAATAGTTGATGCGCAGGAAAGCAGCCACGAAATTGCACACCAGGGCTCCGATATTGATGCCCATGTAAAAAATATTGTAGGCAATATCTTTCTTCGGCTTTAATTCTTCCTTATTATAAATATTGCCCAGCAGCGTGCTGATATTTGGTTTGAAGAAACCATTTCCTACAATTACGCAACCCAGGGCCGCATACATCAACCCGCCGCTATGCGGTACGGACATCAGAAAATAACCAAGAGCCATCAGGGAGCCTCCGAGAAAAACAGAAACCCGGTATCCGAGGTAACGGTCCGCCAATAATCCTCCGATAAAAGGAGTCAGGTAAACAAGTGCTATATAAGTGCCGGTGATATCAGCTGCCAGCCCGGTATCCAAACCCCTGCCGCCATTGTCCACCGTATCATGTAAAAATAAAAACAGGATGCCCACCATCAGGTAGTAACCGAAGCGCTCCCACATTTCCGTAAAAAACAATACGTATAGTCCCCGCGGATGTCCCGTTTTAGGCAACGTTGTATTCATATGGAGTGAGTTTCGAGTTTAGGATAAACCTGAAATAAGAAACCTAAAGTAAGATTTATTTAATCATATCACGCTGGATGGCTTTTCGCCATCCATAAAATTATTTTTTCAGATATGGTCCCGAATCGTGAATTTCGGGCCTAATCCAACCTGGAAATGAATATTTTAATATTAGGTGCGGGGGGAAGAGAACATGCATTTGCCTGGAAAATATCGCAGAGTCCAAATTGTTCCCGGTTATTTATAGCCCCTGGAAATGCCGGAACCGCACAGTACGGTACCAATATTGAATTGATCCAGACCGATTTTCCGGCAATAAAAAAAGCCTGTCTCAAAAACAAGATCAACATGCTGGTGGTTGGTCCTGAAGAACCCCTCGTAGCGGGCATTTCCGACTTTTTTAATGCGGACCCGGAGTTGACCCATATCCCGGTGATCGGACCATCTGCGTCGGCGGCGCGGCTGGAGGGAAGCAAGGCCTTTTCCAAACGGTTCATGCAAAAACACGGCATACCCACAGCGGGCTATCGTGAATTTGATACGGATCACTTTGCAGAAGGCTCCGAATTCCTGAAAACACACAAGCTCCCCATTGTACTAAAGGCCGACGGGCTTGCCGCGGGCAAGGGCGTGATTATTTGCAATAGCCATGTGGAAGCCATGGCCGAATTTGAGCTCATGCTGCAGCAGAATAAATTTGGCGAGGCCGGCAGGAAAATGGTGGTGGAAGAATTTCTCGATGGGATTGAACTATCCGTTTTTGTGCTGACTGACGGTGACCACTATGTGCTTTTGCCGGAGGCAAAAGACTATAAGAAAATCGGAGAAGGTGACAAGGGTCCGAATACGGGGGGAATGGGCGCAGTAAGCCCGGTACCCTTTGCCGATAAAGCCTTTATGGAAAAGGTAAAAAAACGGATCATTGAACCAACTATACAGGGTCTGAAAGTGGATCAGATTGATTACAGGGGCTTTATTTTTATCGGCCTGATCAAGGTAAATGAAGAGCCCGTCGTGATTGAATATAATTGCAGGATGGGCGACCCGGAAACCGAAGTGGTTCTCCCAAGGCTAAAAAATGACCTGGTGAGTTTGTTCCGGGCCGTGGCAGACAAAAAACTCAACGAAATAGATATTGAAATTGATAAGCGGGTAACAGCGACCATGGTAGCCGTAAGCGGCGGATATCCGGGCAGCTACGAAAAAGGTTTTCCCATTACGGGACTGGATAAGTGTGATAAGGACAGTTTGATCTTTCACTCCGGAACGAAAATGGTGGACGGACAGGTCCTCACCAATGGCGGACGCGTGCTTTGCGTAACTTCCTTTGCAGAGACGCTTCCCAACGCCATCCGGAAATCCATGGAAGTTCTAAAGCATATCGATTTCGAAAGCATGTATTTCCGCAGGGATATCGGTTACGAGTTCCTCTGAGGTGGTTTGTATAACTTCGCATGGATGGAACCTGAAATGCACTATGCAGAATATTTGAAGCTGGATTCGATCCTCCATGCCCAGCAACTCCGCAGTGATACGCTGAATGCCCACGCACACGATGAAATGCTTTTCATCATCATGCATCAGACCTATGAGCTCTGGTTCAAGCAACTGCTTTATGAACTGGATTCCATCATGGCGATCCTCCGAAAGCCCACTGTAAATGACGATTCCCCGGAATTGCAAACCATTGTGCACCGCCTTAACCGGAGCAATAGCATTTTAAAATTGCTGGTTCAGCAAATAGAAGTCATGGAAACCATGTCTCCCATGGACTTTCTGGATTTTCGCGATATGCTTCGCCCGGCTTCCGGTTTTCAAAGCTGGCAATTCAAATTGATAGAAGCAAAACTCGGTTTGAAGTATGAACAAAGACATGGCGAAGCGCACTATATCTCCCCATTGAACGAATCCGAAAAAAGCCTGATCAGGGCAGCGGAGTCTGAGAAAAGCCTGCTTGAATTGCTGAACAGCTGGCTTGAAAGAATGCCATTCTTCAAGGACAATGATTTCTGGCCCGGATACCGAAAGCTTTACATGGAGAGTCTTTCCGAGGTTGAAAAAGGCCACGCCGCCCTATTTGACACCGTATTTTCCGAAGAAAATGGGAATTATCCTCGTTCATTATCCCCTGCTGCCTGTCGCGCCGGTCTTTTTATCATGATCTATCCCGGATATCCGATCTTGCAGCTTCCTTACCGGCTGTTGAATCAATTGCTGGAAATGGATGAGCAATTGAGCACCTGGCGTTATAGGCACATGCATATGGTTCAGAGGACAATCGGAACCCGTATCGGAACAGGTGGCAGCTCAGGCAGGGATTACCTTCAGGGAACGTTGGTCAAACATTTTATCTTTCGGGATATTGCACAATTGACGAGTTTTCTAATTGAAAGAAAAAAATTGCCCAAGCTCGACAAACAGATGGAAAGCAGGTTAGGTTTTGCATCAGAATAAAGATTTCTTTTTAGGAAATAACCGCCTGAAAATAACGTTCACTGCAGGATATCCGAGTTGATTATAAATCAAGGATGATCACTTTGTTAATTCGGATTTTTTCCATCAAATTTGCATGCATCGTAACAGAATTTAAATCTGACCTTTTAAAATGGGATTATTCAATTTCCTGACGCAAGAGATTGCTATGGATCTGGGGACAGCCAACACCCTGATCATTCATAATGATGAGATCGTAGTCAATGAACCCAGTATAGTGGCCCTGGACCGTAATAATCCGAAAACAGTACTCGCTGTCGGAAAAAGGGCCCTGATGATGCATGAAAAAACACATGAAAGCATCCGGACCGTCCGGCCCCTGAAAGACGGGGTTATCGCCGATTTTAATGCCGCTGAACTCATGATCCGGGAAATGATCAAAATGATCTATCCCAAAAAACCTTTATTTCCTCCCAGTTGGCGAATGATGATCTGCATCCCTTCCAGNNGAAGAACCCGTGGGCAATATGATCATTGATATCGGAGGCGGCACAACCGGAATTACCGTGATCGCACTCGCAGGGATCGTATGCGACCAGTCCATCCGTATTGCCGGAGATGAATTCACAGCAGATATCATGGAGGCCCTGCGTCGATATCATAGTTTATTGATCGGAGAAAGAACCGCTGAACAAATTAAGATACAGATCGGCGCTGCATTGAAGGACCTGGATAATCACACGGATGATATTCCGGTGAATGGCCGTGATCTCGTTACCGGTATTCCCAAACAAATCCTGGTGAGTTACCAGGAGATTGCAGAAGCGCTGGATAAGAGTATTTTTAAAATAGAAGAAGCCATCCTGAAGGCCCTTGAAACTACTCCACCCGAACTGGCTGGAGATATATATCGTCGGGGTTTGTACCTGACCGGCGGAGGTGCACTGCTTAGGGGACTGGATAAAAGACTCAGTCAGAAAATTAAACTTCCTGTACATATTGCCGATGATCCACTGAAGAGTGTGGTGCGTGGAACGGGGATCTCTTTGAAAAACTACGACAGGTACCCCTTTGTTATGCGGTAATTCTACTAATGCTGTTTTATTATTATAAATCATAGCACCTGTGCGCAATGTTTTTCTCTTCATCAGAAAGTACTCCAATTTTCTATTTTTTTTGGTGTTGCAGGTCCTGGCACTTTCCTTTCTCTTCAGGTATAATAATTATCACCAGGCTATTTTCATGAATGCGGCTGAAGAAATTACGGGCAGCCTGGATCAGCGATACAGTACAGTTGAATATTATTTCAAATTAAAAAAGATCAATGAACAGCTGACAGCTGAGAACCTCCGCTTGCACCAGACGTTCAGGGAAAATTATGAAGTGGCTGGTGAAGGCGGAAAGCTTGTTGCTGATACGGTGATGATGGATTCTCTGCGCCGGATCCAAAAATATTTCTGGATGGGTGCAAGAGTGGTGGGAAGCACAGTATCGACGCAGACGAATTTTATCACCCTCCACCGCGGCTCTGATCAGGGCGTTCATCCGAATATGGGCGTGGTGAGCCCCGAGGGCATTGTAGGAACGGTGGTGAATGTGAGTGAAAATTTTTCCAGCGTGATGACCCTGCTTCACCGGCAGTATAAGGTGGTCGTGAAGCTGAAGAATGGTGGCGACAGGGGCACCGTGGAATGGGAGGGCAATCCAACATTTGTTACGCTGAGGGATATTCCCAAAAGCGCTAAGGTTCAAACGGGAGATTCCGTGGTGACCAGCCCGACCTCCTCTTTATTCCCGGGCGGAATTATGGTTGGCACCGTGCTGGAGATCACCGACGACAAGAGCAGTAACTTCTATACATTGAAGCTGAAGCCGTCGACGAATTTTTTCAATATTGAATTTGTTTACGTGATCGCCAATACACAATATTATGATCAGAAACGGTTGGAAGATTCCACGCACAAAAAATTCCAATGAGCGAACTGCTGAAAAATATTATCCGATTTATTCTGTTTATTTTTGTGCAGGTATTCATTCTCTTTAAGATGCCACCCCTGCATCGCTTTATCTCTCCCTATTTATATTATCTCTATATCTTATGGCTGCCCTTCAGCATGTCCCGCGCAGGACTGATGAGTGTGGCCTTTTTTTTCGGGTTGACCCTGGATTATTTCATGCATACGCCCGGATTACACGCAGCCGCCTGCGTCCTGATTGCCTACCTGCGTCCCTTTATAGTGAATATGCTCATTTCCCAGGAAGGAGCGGATAAGAATTATATTTCTCCCTCAATTACAAGCATGGGCTGGGCTCCTTATGGCACCTACGTGTTTATACTAACGCTTTTTCACCATGGGTACCTTGTTTTCCTGGAATGGTTAAGTTTCGGATCTTTTTTGTATTTTATAGGGAAAGTAATTGCAACGACGGGAATTAGTCTGCTGTTGATATTACTCACTGAGCTTTTATTCTTCCGGAAAGAGAAATTCAGGACGAATACAGTTTAACAAAAAATCCAGATCCGGAAATGCCCGTTTTTAATCAATCACGCAGTAATATCATCCGACTCATCTTTGGCGGGATGTTCCTGATCATTTTTGCGCAGCTCTTCAACCTGCAGGTTGTTTCCGACAAGTATAAAAAAATGGCGCAGGAAAATGCGCTCTTTCCAAAGAGGGTTTATCCTACACGCGGTATTATTTTCGATCGCCATAACCGGGCAATCCTGAACAATACAATTATGTATGACCTCATGGTCACCCCATCCCAGGTCAAGAATATTGATACGGCATATTTCTGCCAGTTAATGGATATTGATTCTGCAGAATTCCGTTCCCGTGTATTGGACGCCCGTATCCGGAACGGTCCCTTCCGACCCACTATATTCGACGATCTGCTGCCTCCCGACCTCTACGCAAAACTGGAAGAAAATATCTGGCGGTTTCCGGGGTTCAACCTGCAGGAACGCCCTGTGCGCATTTATCCTTATGATGCCGGGGCCCATATCATGGGGTATGTCGGAGAAGTTGATTCGAACATTTTGAGGAAATCCAATTTCTATTACCAGTTGGGTGATTACGTGGGCAGAAGCGGACTCGAGCAGTTTTATGAAAATCAACTGAAGGGCCAGCGCGGAATTGAATACTGGATTAAAGACAATAAGAACCGTCTTGTAGGTCATTTGGCAAATCGCGACCTGGATACGCCGGCGATTGCAGGTAGAAACCTTCATACTTATCTGGATATCGAACTGCAGCAACTTGCTGAAAAATTACTTTCCAACAAAGTGGGCGCCATTGTGGCCATTGAGCCGAAAACAGGAGGCATCCTGGCAATGGCCACCAGCCCCGACTACAATCCGAATTCTCTTACAGGATCCGATAAGCAAACGAATTATGGAAAACTGGTTCTGGATGTATCAGCACCTTTGCTGAACCGGGCAATAAAAGGCTTGTACCAACCCGGATCCACATATAAACCGCTGGCAGCCCTGATCGGTCTGGATGAAGGCGTGATCACGGCCGCAAGCGGCATTGTATGCAACGGATATTATTACGGATGCAACAGACCGGTTAAATGTGAAGAAAAATTTCCGGGACATGCAGCCAACCTGCGGCTGGCCTTAGCGAATTCCTGCAATTCTTTCTTTTGTAATACTTTCCGCCTGACAGTGGATAATCCCGAATTGCATGGAGTAAGAAATGGTCTGATGAAATGGAAAGAGTATACCAACAAGTTCGGACTCGGTGAACGCATTGGCGTCGATCTTCCCAGCGAAGACGGAGGAAATATTCCCGACACGACGGCCTATGACAAGGAATACCACAGATCCTGGAACTCCTGCACCATGGTCACGATAGGCATTGGCCAGGATAAAATGCTGGAGACGCCTATGCAAATGGCGAACGCCATGTGTATTGTTGCAAACAAGGGATCTTTTTATATTCCTCATTTTGTAGAGAAAGTTGACGGAGAGTCACCCGATGATACGGTGCTCGACCGGTACCAGGAAAAACATTCGGTCCTGACTCATATTTCTGACGATTCCTACGAAACTGTAATGGACGGGATGCAGGATGTTACGGAGATAGGAACTGGCCGTATCGCCCGCATCCCCGGAATAGATATGTGCGCGAAAACCGGTACAGCAGAAACCTATCTTTCACTCGAGGGCAAACGAACAAAGTTGAATAATAATTCCATCTTTGTTTGCTTTGCACCACGCGAAAACCCCCAGGTTGCAATAGCCGTGGTTATTCAGAATGCCGGTTATGGAGCAAAGTGGGCTGCACCGATCGGAAGCTTGCTGGTTGAAAAATACCTGCGGGACACGCTTACTGCCGATAGGGTAAAGCAGGCGACGATTATTGCAAACAGCAATCTTATGCCGGGATACCTGGTACGACTTCAGTTTCTTACCGATTCTTTGAGAGGTGTGGCCTGGGCGAATCAAACAGGGGACAGTTCGCGCCTCACGCGGTACCTGGATCCATCCCTGAGAAAAGAACTTCTGGATACATTAGACAGACCTGTAACACATGTAACTATTCCTTTCGGCCCAAAACCACAGGTTCCCGCAGTAATTCCTGATACGACAAATGATAAAAACGAGGATTCGGCAATATTGAAGAAAGCACTGATGAATAAATCCCGGAAATCTGATTCAATAAAATTGCATTACACAGACTCGGGGCGGTCCAATAAGCCGGATTCTTCAAAAGCCAGAAAAATAAAACCCGCGGGATTGCGGAAAACAGATTCCTCCGGGTTCCGGAAACCCGATTCCACCAGGAGCATCAAACAGGATTCTTCGGCTAAGAGAACAGGCGGTATTCCGCTTAAGAAAAAGATTGATGATCTTGCCATGATACCCGATGAACAATCTGCTGTTCAGGATGACGGCAGTAAAAATAAAAGCGCATGAACCAACGCAACACTTCGCTGGCAAAAGGGGCCGACCGGTCGCTGATCCTGCTTTGGTTTATTTTAAGCATCGTGGGCATCATCAGCATTTTTGCTGCAACCTACCGTGATGGGGAAAATATACTCCAGGGATTTATTTCCCTCAAAACGGATTATAGCCGACAGTCATTGTTTTTTTTGCTCAGTGGCATCGTGGGAATTTTCATCCTGTTGACCGACAGCAAATTTTTTACTGCTACTGCAAACCTTTGGTATGCGTTCGGTATTGTACTCATGCTTCTTGTCTTTCCTTTTCATTCTAATATTAAGGGAACGGAATCTATAATCAGACTGGGAAGTGCCGTGCAGATTCAGCCCGCGGATATCTGTAAAATATTTGTAAATCTCTCACTGGCTAAATATCTCTCCCGTGTGGAAACGGATTTTGCGCGGCCGCGCTCACAGCTTATTGCCGCTATCATTGCGCTCGTTCCCGCGGGTTTGAGCATTATGCAAAAGGAAACCGGATTGGCCCTGGTGTATTTCTCTTTTTTTCTGGTGATGTTCCGTGAAGGCCTGCCCCCTTATGTACTCATCATTGGATTTTCTTTTGCCGTGCTGGTCGTTGCCACCCTGCTGCTGGATCCTAACCTGCTGGCCCTCATCCTCACCTGCATTGCAGCGCTCGCCATTTATATATTGAGGAGACAACTGAAACGCAACCGGAGTATCTTATTCGTGATTGCCAGCGTCTGGTTAGTTTGTGTGGGCGTGCAGCGATTTGTAGTTCCCTTTGCCTTTGATCATGTATTTCAACCTTACCAGGTAAAACGCATCTACGATGCCATCGGGAAGGACTATGTTCCCAGGAATGCGGCAGCCGCACTGGAGATAGAACAGAAATCCGGCATGAAAAAGAAGGATAACAGCAACTATAACGTGAAGCAAAGTAAGATTGCCATCAGCAATGGTGGTCTTTTGGGCAAGGGGCTGCTCAGTGGAACGCAAACGCGTTATGATTTTGTTCCGGAACAACGCACTGATTTTATTTTCTGTACGATCGGAGAAAGCTTTGGTTTCACCGGCAGCGCTGTTTTCCTCTCCATCTATATTGTATTGCTCATGCGCATTGTGACCATCGCAGAGCGACAGCGAAGCGTATTCAGCCGCGCATATGCCTACGG
>PLEB01000162.1 GCA_003136915.1 Chitinophagaceae bacterium | reverse complement strand
TCGACGAATACCAGGACACCAACCGCGTGCAGTACCTGCTGGTGCGCGCGCTCTCGGCGCGCAGCTCGAACCTGTGCGTGGTCGGCGACGATGACCAGAGCATTTACGGCTGGCGCGGCGCGGAGACGGCCAATCTGCTGGATCTGGAAAAGCATTACCCCGAAGTCAAAATCATCAAACTGGAACAGAATTACCGCAGCACAAAAAGCATCATTACGGTGGCCAATGAAGTGATCAAACAGAACAAGGGACAGATACCAAAAAACCTGTGGACGGAGAATGTTGCTGGCGAAAAGATCCGGCTGGTGCGGACGATGACCGATAACGATGAAGGAAAATTTGTTGCCGATACCATACAGGAACAAAAACTACGAAACCATTTTAATAACCGGGATTTTGCGATCCTATACCGCACCAATTCTCAAAGCCGCGCTTTTGAAGAAAGCCTCCGGAGAATGGGCATACCATATACCATTTACGGGGGCATTAGTTTTTACCAGCGAAAGGAAATCAAGGATTTTATTTCTTACCTGCGGGTGGTCGTAAATCCGAACGACGAAGAGTCTTTGAAAAGAATTATCAATTATCCTGCACGCGGAATCGGGAAGAGTTCCATTGACAAGGCGGTGCTGGTGGCCAATGAAAAAAATATTCCGATGTGGGAAGTGCTCACCGAGGCCGCTTCCGTTGGATATAAGGGGGCAACGCTGGAATCGGTAGGGCTATTTGTTCAGATGATAAAAAGTTTCGCCAGCATGCTGGCAACTAAAAATGCCTATGAAGTAGCGGTTCATGTTGGCAGGCAAACCAATATCGTTAAGGATCTCTTTACCGATAAGACCACGGAGGGATTGGCGCGTTATGAAAATATTCAGGAGCTCCTGAACAGCATCAAGGAATGGGTAGATACACAGCACAATCTCGCGCTGATTGATGAGGATGGCATTCTGATGGATCAGCCATCGCAGGATAATGCAAGGGGACAGGCCGATCTTTCCACTTATCTGCAACAGATCACATTATTGACGGATGCGGATCAGAAAGATCCGAATGCAGATACGGTTAAACTCATGACCATTCATTCGGCGAAGGGCCTTGAATTCACCTGCGTGTTTGCAGCAGGACTGGAAGAATCCCTCTTTCCCAATGCTATGGCCATCAATACACGGGAGGAACTTGAAGAAGAAAGACGCTTGTTTTACGTGGTCATTACCCGGGCTAAACAGCATTTATGGATAAGCTATGCGAATAGCCGGTATCGCTTTGGAAGTGTTATTCAGAACGATCCCAGCCGGTTTATCGAAGAGATACCGGAAGCGCAACTTGACAGAAGCTATGCCGGGGGAAGTGTGAAAAATCAGGGAAGCGGCTGGGCAAACCGCAGCGCATATGATCGCCTGGGCGGAGGTTATGGTTCAGGGAGTTCATCGGGGGAAAGGACAGGCAGGTCTGCCAGGCCTGGCTATCTTCCCATAAATAATATGAGTTCCGGTCAGCAACATATTCCTTCCCTGGATTTCACGCCCAGTGATACCAGCAACCTCGCGGCCGGTGATAAAGTGGAACATCAGAAATTTGGTTTTGGAGAAGTTGTCCGGATGGAAGGATCCGCCCACAATCCTGTGGCCACCGTGAACTTTGTTTTGGGCGGAGAAAAAAAGATCATGCTGAATTATGCGAAACTGAGGATAGTGAAGTAATGTGCTAATGTGCTAATGTGTAAATGTACTAATGCTTTGCCCACCGAAGCGCGGCGAGGATGGGAGCTAAGGTGGGAATTTGGTTTCGCTGCCGCAAAATATCTTCGGTCCTGCGATGATCACCGGTCTTTTCAGAAAAGTATAATCCTGAAGAATAAGATTGCGGAAATCATTTTCCCCGAGTTTTTGTCTTTTAGACCCATGGATTTATATTTTATGGCGCGACGGCTAAACAAAGCTTCGTAGGATCCGATCCGCTTTTTCATTTCATCGAGTTGCCCTGAAGTAATCTGATCCGTTTTTATATCCTGAAATTCAAATCCCTTCTCTTTAAGTTTTGCTTCTTTGATGATCCTGCGGCAGGTGTCGCAGCTGGAAAGACAATAGACTTTTTTCATCCATTTACACATTTACACATTTACACATTTTCACATTACTCCAGCAGCAATTTCCTAAACGAAACCGAGTCTCCGTTGAACACGTCAAAATCCACTGTCGTATAAATTCCGTTCACGCGGCCCCGCTCGTTGTGCTGCCAGAAACTCCAGGGCCGGTAGATCCGCGGTTGAACCGGTTGAAGGTAGTGGGCAACCCACAAAAAATATCCGTCAAAATCATCTCTCAGGTATCGTTCATAAAAATCCACATTGGTATATACGATCGGCGGAGTTCCATAATATGAACGGACGGTCTCCAGCCATTCCTTCGCCCTCTCCCTGATTTTCTCAGCGGGTACACCATTCGCCTCTTCAATATCCAGTACCGGCGGGAGGTCTCCAGGCTTCAGCGTAACGGAGTTTATGAAGTTTTCTGCCTGGGCCCTCCCACTTTTACCAGGCAGGAAATAATGATAGGCCCCGCGGGTTATTCCTGCGGTTTTTATCTTGGTCCAGTTGCGATCGAACATGGCATCTTCATTTCCCAAACCTTCCGTTGCCTTGATGAAAGCAAAGCTGATATGAATATTATTTACCTGCATGTTCTTTACCAATTGCCAGTTTATCGTGCTCTGGTACTTGGAAACGTCAATGCCGTGAATGGAATAATTCGTCGGGATCTCTATGCCGAATTGGGGATATTCTACAAAACCTGCCTTCCTGGATATAATCCACTGGTAAATTATTACCATCAGCATGATGGTAATGGCAGTCGACAGGATAAATACGAGTATTCTCCAGATTCTACTCCTGATTCTCCAGATCTTACTCCTTATTTTGGCCATAGGCATATTTAACCGATTGCAAATATAGACTCAACCGTACTGTAACGAAGCTATTCGCTCTTTCGGTTTTTTAAAACTAAATTTATACCGGATATGCCTGAATTTAACTGGAACGATACGGTCAACCTGTTTTCTAAACTCAGTCTGCGCCGGGCATGGAACGGAGTGAAAGTGCTGTCAAGTTTTTATGTGAGTAAGTGGACGCACAAACCCGTTCAATGGGGTGTTCCCGTTTCTGTTTCCTTTGAGCCTACCACGTCCTGCAATTTGCGTTGTCCGGAATGTCCGAGCGGTTTGCGCGCATTCACCCGTCCCACGGGCATGCTTGAAAAGGAATTTTTCCAGGATATGATCAACCAGCTTGCGCCTGACCTGCTATATCTGACTTTTTATTTTCAGGGGGAGCCCTATTTGAATCCGGAATTCTTAACGATGGTAGCATATGCGTCCGGAAAAAAGATTTATACGGCTACTTCAACAAACGGGCACTATTTAAATGATGAGAATGCCCGTAAAACGGTGGAGAGCGGGCTGGACCGGTTGATCATCTCCATAGATGGCACAACGCAGGAAGTGTATAGTCAATATCGCGTAGGCGGACAACTTGAGAAAGTGCTTGCGGGTGCTGCCAACATCGTAAAGTGGAAAAAAAAGCTGGGCAGCAAAACGCCATTTATTTTTTTCCAGTTCCTCGTTGTGCGCCCCAATGAACACCAGATGGAAGAAGCAAGGACCCTGGCGAAGAAAACAGGTGTTGACGGGATCCGGTTCAAGACCGCGCAGATCTATGACTACGAGAACGATCCCAACCATCTCATTCCTCAACACAGCAAGCTGACGCGCTACCGGAAGAAACCGGACGGAACTTATGAATCGAAGAATCAGTTGAATAATCATTGCTGGCGCCTCTGGCAGGCCCCGGTAATTACCTGGGACGGACTCGTTGTGCCCTGTTGTTTTGATAAAGATGCGGCGCATCGCATGGGGGATCTCAGGAAAAAATCCTTCAGGGAAATTTGGCAGGATGAAGAATATGTCCATTTTCGCAGGCAAATCCTCCAGGGGCGATCAAATATTGATATTTGCTCGAATTGCAGTGAAGGCGTGAAGGTTTGGGGTAGCTGAAATAAATAAAAAGTTATGAGTTTAGAAAACGATATTAACCAGCACGTATTTCGGAATGAATACCAGAAATCGGTCCTGAATCTGATTTACACCTTCAACTGGATGAATGAAAGACTGAACCAAAGGTTTGAACCATTTGATATAACCCAGCAGCAGTTTAATATTTTGCGGATTTTGCGGGGAGCCGGCCAGCCATTATCTACCCTTCAGATCCGGCAACGGATGCTGGATAAGATGAGCGATACCAGCCGGATCGTTGACCGCCTCATAAAAAAAGGACTGGTTAAAAAAACTGTTTGTCGTGAAGACCGCCGCCTCGTGGATGTGCTGCTGACAGAAAAAGGAAAGAAATTATTACAACACATGGATGAACTGGAACCTGAGTTTGACGCCGTCATTCAAAACCTGAACCAGGGGGAAGCCAGGCAATTAAATGAATTGCTGGATAAGATAAGAACAGCAAATAAAGAGTGATAGATGCTTACATTTGCGAATTATCTCCAGCGTTGTGATTACTTATGAAAAGATTTCTTCTTGCTTCAGTTCCACTTTTATTCTCATTGATTGTATTCAGCCAGCCGAAATATGAATTTCGCGGCGTCTGGATTGCCACGGTAGAAAATATTGACTGGCCCAGCCGCGGAAATTATAATACTGCATTACAAAAGGAAGAATTTATCCATCAGCTGGATATGCACCGTCGTAACGGAATGAATGCAGTCATTGTTCAGGTAAGGCCCGCATGCGATGCATTTTTTCCTTCGGCATACGAGCCCTGGAGCGAATGGCTTACCGGGGTGCAGGGGAAAGCGCCGGTTCCTTTTTATGATCCCCTGGAATTCATGATCAGGGAAACGCATAAAAGAGGAATGGAATTTCATGCCTGGTGCAATCCTTACCGCGCTGTTTTCCGGATAAACCGGTCCTCTATTGCCCTCAGTCATATTACGCGCGTTCATCCCGATTGGGTAATAACATATGGCGATACCCAATACCTGGATCCTGGAAATAAAGAAGTTCAGTTGTACGTGGTCTCCGTAATCCGGGACATGCTGAGGAGATACGATATTGATGCTGTTCATTTCGACGATTATTTTTATCCATACCGGATCCCGGGAAAAGAATTTCCCGATGATTCTTCATTTGCAAAATATGGAAACGGTATAGATAAAGAAACGTGGAGAAGGAGCAATGTGGATTCCGTCATCCTCATGCTGAGCAGTATGATCCATGAAGAAAAAAAGACCTGCAAATTTGGCGTCAGTCCGTTTGGTGTGTGGAGAAATCTCTCGAAGGATTCCCTGGGAAGCGATACGCATGCCGGACAAACGAATTATGATGATCTGTATGCAGATATTCTGTTATGGCTGAAAAACGGATGGATTGATTATGTGGCTCCTCAACTTTATTGGGAGTTTGAATATAAAAATGCTCCATTCGGCGTTTTGGTGGATTGGTGGGGCAAACACAGTTATGGACGTCCCTGTTATATCGGACTGGGAATTTACCGGGCCGGATCTAATGTTTATTGGAGAAACAAAAACCAATTGCCACGGCAACTGGCTGCCATACGAAACACAGCAAATATCGCCGGCATGATTTATTTCAGCAGTACTTCTTTTGAAAAAAACCCCTACGGATGGAACGACAGTCTCCGGCAACATTTTTATAATTACCCGGCATTAATTGCACCTATGCCGTGGATTGATAGTACCAAACCATCGCCCCCGGTGTTGAAAATCAATACCGGCAAGGATTCCCTGATCATTCATTTGGAGAAAGGGAACGCTGCAGACACACTTCGCGGATATGCTGTGTATAAGACCATAGGAGGGTTGCCTGCTGACTCTGCAGGAAATCTCCGGACGGATTCCGAAAGAGTGTTCATGTTTATTCCCAATAATCCGGATTCGGAACTGGCATTTAATGTCCGGGATTTGATCAGGCATAAAGATGAACGGTATTATATTACTGCCATCAGCAAGACCAACAACGAAAGCCTGCCCATTCCACTCTATCCGATAGAGCTGAAACCGCCCGCCACTCATTAAATACAGATCCCTTGTATCGCTTGAATATCTGGGCAATAGCTTAATTTTGAGAACAATCAATACCTCCCATTTTCAATGGCGTTAATTGACGTACAATTACCCAATTCATTGGCCAGGGCATTGCGTTTGCCAAAAAAATCAGCCCGGCGTCAGCAATTGAAGGTTCTCAAAAAATTATTGAAAAAGGCGCGCTTTACTCAATTCGGACAGCAATTTCAATTCGACAGGATATTACTGGATAAGCATACGGTAAAAAGCTTTCAGGATCATGTGCCCGTTTATGATTACAGCAAGATCTATAAAGAATGGTGGTATAAAACGCTGGAAGGAAAGCCGGACATCTGCTGGCCGGGCAAAATAAAATATTATGCCCTGAGTTCAGGCACCTCTGAGGCAGGAAGTAAATATATTCCGGTTACCACTGATCTGTTGCGGGGCAACCGTGTGGTGATGGTGCGCCAATTACTGAGCCTCCGCAACTACCAGGATATTCCCATGAGAAGTATTGGTAAGGGATGGCTGATGATTGGCGGCAGCACGGCTCTTCAGAAAGGTCCCGGATATTATGAAGGTGACCTGAGCGGTATTTCTGCGAAGAAAGTTCCTTTTTGGTTTTCGCCATTTTATAAGCCTGGAAAACGAATTGCAAGAACGAAGGACTGGACCCGGAAACTGGAAGAGATCGTGGCGCAGGCCCCGAATTGGGATATCGGTTTTATAGTGGGCGTCCCTGCCTGGATCCAGATGTGCATGGAGAAGATCGTTATAAAGTATCAGCTGAAAAATATTCATGAGATCTGGCCAAACCTCGGCTTTTTTGTGCACGGAGGAGTTTCCTTCGAGCCCTACAAAAGAGGATTCGAAAAACTGCTGGGCAAGCCGATTACGTATATCGAAACCTATCTGGCTTCAGAAGGGTTTATTGCCTATCAGGACCGTCAGGATGAAAGGGGCATGCGCCTGGTGACCAACCAGCATTTGTTCTTTGAGTTTGTTCCATTCGACAGTAACAATTTTGATCAGGATGGGAATATGGTAAACAATCCGGGGGCATTGCAGATAAATGAAGTGGAAGAAGGAAAGGACTATGCGCTCCTGATCAGTACTTGTGCGGGCGCCTGGAGGTACCTCATCGGTGATACGATCAAATTTACCAATAAAGAAAAAAGCGAGATCATTATTACGGGACGGACCAAACATTATCTGAGCCTCGTGGGAGAGCACCTGAGCGTAGACAATATGAATCAGGCCATTCAGCTGGTAAGTGAAGAACTGAATATTTCCATACCGGAGTTTACTGTTGCCGGTATACCGCATGGCCTTTTTTTTGCACATCAATGGTATATTGCCAGCGAAACACAGCTGGATCCGGAAAGTATCCGCAATAAGATTGATGAAAACCTGAAGCGGCTCAACGATGATTATGCAGTAGAAAGAAAAAGTGCTTTAAAAGACATACAGGTGAAAGTGCTTAATCCGGAAATCTTCATGGAGTTTATGCGGGCATCCGGCAAAGAGGGCGGCCAGCATAAATTTCCCCGGGTATTAAAAGGGAAAATGCTAAAGGACTGGTTAGATTTTCTTGATAAAAAAACGGAGAAGCTGAAGTATCCGTAAATTGAACAGCCCATGATCGAAGCCATATGGAAAGGATTAGCGCTGGGTATTGTGCTTGCATTATCTGTCGGTCCGATTATATTTACTATTATCAAACAAAGCCTTACCGGAGGTCATAAGGGAGGCTTCAGTTTTGTTGCCGGGGTGTGGCTCAGTGATCTTATCCTGGTAATTCTCAGCAATGTCTTTACGGAATGGGTAGCGCGCCTGCTGCAATATAAGAAACTCATCGGCTATGGAGGAAGCAGCTTTCTGATCGCGCTGGGCATTTATTTTTTCTTCTTCAAAAAAGTTCATCTGAAGTCTACCACCGGATCCATGCACCTGGAAGATTTCACCATGCATGAAATGATAAGGACTTTTGCATCCGGATTCATCATCAATACCCTGAATCCAGGCGTGCTGGCTTTCTGGCTGGGTAACGCGACGGTTTTGGCCCTGACCCATACATTAAAACAAAGGATAATCATTTTTTCCACCTGTCTGGTTATTAATATGGGCGCGGATGTGGGCAAGGTGATGATGGCGGGTAAATTAAGAAACCGGCTGACGGTGCATAATCTTAACATCATTAACAAAATTTCCGGAGGCATATTGATAGCTTTCGGAATAGCTTTGCTTTACGGGGTAATATTCCTTGAAATTAAGATCAGGTAATGAAATTGAAGAGCCGGCCCACATATAAATGTTTGGGTAAAATCGTCCTATGGCTTTTTTGCTTTGTACCAAATTTCAGCTTTTCTCAAACGGATGTTCTCATTCTTCAAAAGGATGGACAGAATATTAAAACCTATGCGCCAGGTCAACACATTATCTTCGAAACCATTTATGAGCAATGGTTCGACGGCATGTTAACGGATTTAAGGAACGACAGCGTCTTCATTAACGGCATTCCTTTTCATTATAACGAGATTAAGACTATGCGTGTGGAGCGGGAGAAGTTGAATTATATGCAGGACGGTACTGGCCTCATCATAGCCGGCGTGGGCGTACTGGTATTGAACACAGTGAACGGATTGTACCGGAAAGACAAACCGGCCGAATGGTTTTCCACTACAGGATGGATAACCTCCGGCGCATTGATAGTAGGTGGCATTTTATTAAGAAAAGCAAGGACCCGTACCTTTCCGCTCGGGAATAAATATGGTTTGCACTATCTTGAAATCCGGTCATACAAACCGAATACCATTGTTCATCCCCCGGTGGATACAACTCAACCAAAAGAATAGATGGCCATTAAAACCAAGGGATTGGTGCCCCGCATCTGGAGATGGGTAAAACGGATCCTGATCTTCTTATTTTGTCTGCACATTTTTTATCTATTGATATTAAAGTGGATGAATCCTCCTCTAACACTTACGCAATTGAGCAGTTTTTTTCACGGATACGGATTGAAAAGAGATTATGTTTCCATGAATAATATTTCTCCGTATGCCAAGCTCAGCGTCATTGCTTCAGAAGATCAGTTGTTTGCTGACCATGACGGATTTGATTTTAAGTCGATCGAAAAAGCGATGAAACATAACCAGAAAAGTAAGTCGCTCCATGGCGCCAGTACAATAAGCCAGCAGGTTGCCAAGAATATTTTTTTGTGGCAGGGCAGGAGTTGGATCAGAAAGGCACTGGAGGTTTATTTTACATTCATGATTGAAGAACTCTGGGGGAAAAAGCGTATCCTGGAAATGTATCTCAATGTGAGCGAAATGGGGAAGGGCGTTTTTGGAATCGAGGCCGCTGCCAAATTCTATTTTAATAAACACGCCAGGTCGCTTACGCGAAATGAATCGGCCATGATAGCTGCCTGTCTCCCTAATCCTAAAGTGTTTACCGTAAGGCCCATGTCCAAACGCGTAGCTACGCGCTATCCCTGGATCGTAGTGCAGACGATCCATCTCCAGGATGATCCGGACATCATTAAATTATTGCAATAGTAATTTATCAACTGCTTTAATGCCCTGGAGTAGTCTTTGATCATCCTTTCCGCTGATCTCAACCCAGGGCG
>PLEB01000244.1 GCA_003136915.1 Chitinophagaceae bacterium | reverse complement strand
GAAACAAAAGAAGATGATGATCTTCCTTTTTAGTTGAACTGCCTCAGTACCCGCCCTCCCAAAAAAGCCATTAAAGTGCTCATAACTAAGCCCTTTCCGCGATAATACCCATCCGGCGAAGCTGGCCCGGGCTGCCTTTCTCCAAAATGCCGTCCGGAGGAATACTCATTCTTAAGCTCACTATTGCATACTTCAGAATTTGTTTCTAAGTTTATGCCCCGGATATTCCGAACCCAAACTCCCATATCCCTTCTCAGAACCAATCGATTCCAGTCCCCGTTTGAAAAGTCAACCTTAACCCCCTGGACTTTATTCGTATGGAACACGCTGGATGGAAACTAATCCCTGAACAGTGCGGATCTTATCCGTTTATTGGTCATCTTCATTTTGCCGATAAAAAGGACCTGATGCTGCGATCGCATGGAGATGAACTGGATTCCCTGCAAGACTACCTTTCCCGAAACAGAAATAAATACAAGCAGTTCCTTCGTCAGAAGGGCCGCTTTCCTTCCCTGGATATCTACGCCTGCTTTCAACCTTTCAATGAATGTTTTAAGGCTTTGTTTCCGTTTGTGGACTATATGCGGAAGCAACTAAAACCAGGTGATACTATTCTGAATCTCTGGGACCGCAGCGGATGGACTGCCTCCATGCTTGCCGGCTGGTTTCCTGATCAGCACGTGATCACCGTATGGGAAGCGGATAAAGATATTCTTGGCTATAAGGGTTTTCATTATTGGATGTCGCGTGAAAGACGTCCCAATCATACCGTAATGTTCGCGGATTTTCTCCGTCCATTCCCCCTGGAAACTCACAGCGTTTCTGCTATCGTTGGAATGGACCTGTTGCATCGCTTCAACCAGCCTGACTTGCTCTCGGAGATAAACCGCATTGCCAAACCAACGGCTCCGATTCTTTTTCCGCATGTGCATCTCACAAATAATAAACCCGAACCATATTTTGACCGGGGCTGCCGTCAGCTTCATGGAAATGATTATGATTTTCTTTTCTCACAGCTGGAGCCGCTGACACATAGAAAGGGTTATATCATGTCAGAGCCGGGAAATTTCAACTGGAACGACCGCAGCACGGATAAAGAAAAAGTGCTGGTTTCCGAGCCCGCACATTCCGACTACAATGGTTGCGTAGCGTGGCTTCCGTCCGGTGACAAACCGGTACTGAAACCCTGGCGGGGTCATGAGCAGGACTGGGAAAAATATTATCTCCTGCAAAATCCCTTCCTTCATATCAACGAATTGACGCACTGCCTTGAGTTCAATACTAAAACTTATGGTCCGCTCATAGATGAACTACTCGAAAGACATTCCGTATATACCAAACGCGTTTCAGAAAGTATCGGAAAACCGGTGGACGAGCAAACCCGCGAAGTGCTTTACTGGGCCGGCCATGGTTATCCGCTCAATGAAATAAGAAGGAAAACGAATATCGGCAAAGAAGACATGCAGCAGATCCTGGAAACTGTTTTTCAACTTGAACTTGCACAGGTTGTTCCGGTTGATGAAGCAGGTTTCCGGCTGCAGAGCTTGCTCGGTCATCAGCGATACATCCTGGAAAGAAAAGAAGAAAACCTGGCCTCACTCTGGAAACAGGCCGCTGCTTTTTTCGCGGATGAAACCTGGATCAAATGCGGAAACGAATCGCTTAAATACAATGAAGCGGATGAACTCATCTCACTGGTCAAAAAAGCCCTGCTGCAGGAAGGGATTCGCAAAGGCGATAAACTCCTGATTTGCGCTGACCTTCATCCGGAGGTCATGCTTGTTTTCTGGGCCGCGGTGAGCCTGGGCATTGTCGTTGTTCCCATTTCGACAAAGGAATCTGTATTGCGCATACAGGACTACGTTAGACAGCTTTCCCCATCCATGGCGCTGGTGGATCCTGTAATCCATGCACAGCTTAAACATGCAGGAATCCGTAAAATGATCATGACGGACCTGGTCAATGAACCCGGATTCCAACCCGATTTTTCTTTTGATTCCTGGCTTTCGTCCAACGCTGAAAACGAGCTGGAACCCGGCAGCCGTCCTGATCCGGATGATATTGCCGTCATCCTCTGGACCACCGGATCAACGGGAAATCCCAAAGGTATCCCGCTTACCCATGCACAACTGATCCGCTCGGGAAGGGCAATGACAGAGACCTATCAATGGAAAAAATCGGATCGTTATTTCGCACTCGGCTCGCTGGAAACCATGAGTGGCCTTCGCCAGGCAACTGTATGCATTACTGAAGTAGGCGCCTGCAGCGTGATCCCGAATAAAGGAAAAGATATTTATCAACTCGTTCAACTCATCGTTGAGGAAAATATTACAATACTCACCGCGAACCCATCCTTCTTTAAACAACTTCTACTGGCTTCCCGCGATTCCCAACTTGCGCCTTCGCGTCATAGAATGCGCCTGGCTCTATGCACGGGAAATGCATTGCCGTTTGAGTTAAGAATGAAATGGGAAAATCAAACCGGGATTCCTCTCCTTAATTATTACGGACTAACGGAAACCTCCGGAATCTGCATCGCCGAGCCTCCCGGATATAAAGCCACGGACGATTATTGCATCGGCCAGCCAGTCGATTGCCTGATAAAAATCATTGACGAGTCCGGCAATGAATTACCTGCTGGTAAAAAAGGCGAACTCTGCATTTACGGAGCCGGTGTATTCTCTGGTTACTACCGGAATCCGGAAGCTTCTGCTGCCTGCCTCCATAACGGATGGTTCCACACAAAGGACCTGGCTTCACAATATCCCGACGGCAGCCTTAGCCTTTACGGAAGATTATCCGATATCATTAAACTGCCTTCCGGCGAAAGGATCGAGCTCATGGCAGTGGAAGAAGTGTTGCAGGAAATTCCAGAACTAAGTGACTGGGCGCTTTGTCCCCTCCTGGAAAAAGAAAGGGAATCCATAGCCTTGTTTTTTGTTCCTGCAGATAGTTCACAGACCGCAGGAATCATCCCCTCCATCAAAAAGACGATCACAGAATATATCGGCGCATATGCGGTACCGTTACTTATAGAAGCCGTAGAGCAGATCCCGCGGGGTAATCACAATAAAGTGCTCCGCAAAACACTGCTCGATCATTATTTCAAAATATAACCCCCTATGTTAGAAAAAGTCTTTACCCAAACCCCCGACAAAATCTTTCTGCAAACCCGGCAGAAAGCTTTTACTTATGGCTGGCTTCAGCAAAAGATAAAACAGATCTCCGGGCTTTTTGAATCTTTGAATATCAGGTCCGGCGACAATATTGTACTTGCAGTTGCCAATGAACCGGAAATGAGTGCGCTTTTTATTTCTGCACTCGCCAACGGCATTACGGTAGTTATCGCCGATCCGGAATCAAAAGCACCCAGGGCCAAGAGCACGATCAACCGGACCAACCCAAAATATATTATCGCGGATAGGGAAACGCTGGAGAACTGGCAACTGCCCGCATCTCTTCCTGTGCTGGCATATCAAAAAGAAAGCATTTCCGGCTCAGGGCTATTGGGAAAATTTCTTAAGAAGAATAAATCCGAAGCGCCTTCCAATGATTATTTAACTGTGCTGGAAAATGCAACTCCCGCAAGCAAATTTCCTGAAACGCCCGCATCGGATCTCATCGCCTACATTATTTTCACTTCGGGAACAACCGCAGATTCAAAAGGTGTTTCCATTACGCAGGGAAATCTGGCGGCCCATCTCGCCACGCTGAAAAAAGTTTACAGCATGAATGAAAACAGCCGGTTGATGAACCTGCTTTTTCTTTGTCATGCGGATGGATGCATTCAGGGACCCGTGTTGGCTGCATACACAGGATGCACCTGGCACAAACCCTTCAAGTTTACCATTGAGAAAATTCAGGAATTCCTCGACTATGGATATGCGAATAATATTTCGCATGTATTTGTGGTTCCTGCCATGCTGAATATGATCCTTCCATTTGCTGAAAACTATGAAGACAGCTTTCAGTACCCCGAGTTCCAGGCCCTGATCTCTGTGTCGGCGCATCTTGAACCCAGCTTATGGGATAAATTTGAAACAGTATTTAAAATTCCTGTTTCCAATGTATTCGGACTAACGGAAACCGTTGCCGGCAGCCTGTTCTGCGGACCGCTGACAGGTACTTATCGCAAGTATTCTGTTGGTAAACCGGTGGACTGCGAAATTAAAATTGTGAATGATCAGTTTGAAGAAATTGCCCCCGGGCAAACCGGCGAGCTGTGTCTTCGCGGCGACCATATCATGAAAAATTATTGGGCCGATCCCGTGCTGACCTCCGAAGCTTTTGCTCATGGCTGGTTTCTTAGTGGTGATCTGGCTTCGCAGGATAGCGATGGATTTGTTACTATTCGCGGAAGAAAAAAGAATCTCATTATCTCAGGCGGAATTAATATTCAACCGGAAGAAGTAACCGAATGCATTCTGAAAAATTCAGCGATATCAGAAGCCTGTGCAGTAGGCATGCCCGATGAGGTATTTGGCGAAAGACTGGTAGCTGCCGTTGTGTTAAAACCCGGATCCAGTCTCACCGGCACAGAGATCATTGAAGAATGCCGTCAATCGCTCGAAGAAAAGAAAGTGCCAAACCGCATATTTATTGTCGACTCGCTTCCGAAAGGTGTATCCGGCAAAGTGCAACTGAATGCGCTGCGTGAGCAACTATTGAACCTTCAACCTAAGAACCTGGTAAATACAGGAGATTTTGAAGAAGATGTATTATCCATCGCATCTGAATCTTTCCAGGTACCTGTGACCAGGTTATCGATACACGATACATCCCAAACTGTTGCAGGATGGGATTCGCTGGCACATCTCAGTTTTATCACTTCTCTGGAAGACCATTTCAAGGTGCGCTTCAATACCGCAGAAGTCATCACCATGAACAGTATCCGGAAAGCAACTGAGCTGATTAAAGTAAAGCATGGATAATCCGGGCCAAAATAAACCTCCTCCGTTGATTGTCTGGATTGTTCTGATCCCGACAGTAGCCATTTTGTTTGGGTGGATTCATTTCACTGAGCGATCAGTAAGAATATTTGAAAGGACCAGCAGGGAATCTTTCGTCAGGGATGGATTTCTGGCTGCACATGGCAAAGCCATCGTATTGATATTCGGTACTTCGCTTGTAGAATCAGGGCTTGCGCACAGTGATAGCCTGGGATCCTGTGTTGAAAAAACAACCGGCCAAAATACAAAAGTTATTAAGTATTGGCAGGAGTCCGGTGTTTTGTCTTCCATGATAAATGATATGCCCGTGCTTCAACAAGTGCAACCAAGCCTCGTTGTAATCGAAGCGAATATGCTTTTTTACCGGGGCGCTGAAGTCCCCGTTTTAACCAGGTATGGAGAGACTTTCCGAAATATGATGGCATTTAAAAAATTACACAACGTCTATCAGCCGGATTTAAGACCTGTATATGAGCACGAGCTCGACTTTCCCATCGGGACCATGAGAAGTGGAATGATTGATTCAGCCGACCTGATTTCATTCCGGAATCTTGCCGAACGATGGCAATCGGGTGGAGCCAGGTTTCTTCTCGTGAATTTTCCCATAGAAAAAGGTTTGGAATCTAGAAAATGGAAAAGTTCTGACACCGCTGCCTTTAAAAGGAACATAGAATTCCTGAAGAAGAAAATTTCCCTGGAGTATGCTGACCCTCAATTAAGCCTGGACAGCAGTTATTTTTTTGATAAGGCGCATTTAAACGATAAGGGAAGTATTGTTTTCTGTGACTTTTTTTGCCGGATGATGGCGCGTCAACTAAAGAAATTATGATCCTTCAGGCAATATTCCTTGTTGTTATTCTTTTATCATCCCCATTGATATGGAGCGTGCCGAATTACTGGAAAGCCAATGTCATGGCTATTATCACGTTTCTCCTGCTTGCCTGGGTTGCGCCTCTTTCCGTGCTCCTGATGGTAACCGTTGCATTTCTTCAATGGTCTGTTTGGAAATATGATTTTTTTAAATCCAGCCGCTCTAAGGTTATTGTAACGGTCTTTCTACCGCTCATTCCGCTGCTCGTTTACAAATTGAAATTTGCGACAGGGCAATGGCTGATACCACTGGGTTTGTCTTACTACGCATTCCGGCAGATCCACGTAGCCATCGAATGCTATAAAGCGGAGATGCAAAAGCCCACACTTCTGGCTTATTTACAGTATTTACTTTTTCTGCCTGTGATCCTGATCGGGCCCATACACCGGATGCCCGATTTTCAACGCAGCCAGAGAAGAATGAAATGGAATGCATCCCTGTATTCAGATGGTTTGGAGCGTATACTTTACGGATTGGTTAAAATTGATTTCCTGGGTAATTTTCTTTTCAGCACGCAGTTGACCCAGATAGCGCGGGGAGTTCATTCCCATGCGCTCAGGCTTTATCTGGAAGTAATCGCCTTCACCGGAAATACTTATTTCCAGTTTGCCGGATTTTCTGATCTTGCTATTGGTGCAGGTTTATTATGGGGGATACGCGTAATGGAAAATTTCAACGCACCGTTCATGGCAACCAATATGCAGGATTTTTGGCGCAGATGGCATATTTCATTATCCTCCTGGTGCAGGGATTATGTATTTCAACCGCTGGCTGCTTTATCTAGAAACAGGTGGATTGCCCTCAT
>PLEB01000394.1 GCA_003136915.1 Chitinophagaceae bacterium | reverse complement strand
AGTTTACTCCTGCAGGGCAGTTCATTGAAATCGTGAAGGCAATACCTGTAAATGAGCTTCCCAAGGCAGTGAAATCTTATGTGAAGGAGCATTTTAATAATGCCAAAATATCAGAGGCGGGGAGGGTGACAGACGCCAAGGGAAAGCTATTTTTTGAGGCAGAGATTCATGGGAAAGATTTAATTTTTGATTCAAATGGGGATTTTCTAAAAAATGATTAAAATGGTAATTGCAACTTGTCGCAATTCCACGTTTAGACTGCCGTATATATAACTCATCAGCTTGTTGGCACTAATTTGATTTTACAGGGTCCTCTGTTTCTTCTCACGACTTCCATTTTCCATCTCTTTTGATACTATCCCGGACACGGAACATAATGATTTTTCGGATCAACGATAGTGGTAGCGGCTTTTCAAGGGGAAACTGGATAGACCCTTTAGCCGTTTTGAATTTCGAAAGACTTTTCGCGAAAGCTTTCACAGCTGACGAGGTAGGGTAAAACCCGATATGGTGCTTGAACACAGCGAATGTGACCAGTATTCTTTTATAAGAAAAAGCAGGCATCCCCCATTTCAGACTTTCCGTTGCTCCGGGAGCAGCTGACATGATACATGCCTGCATTTCATGCAATTTCTCCTGAACTTCTTCTGGAGCTGCAATAATATATTCGGCAATACTTTTAGGTTTTGTTTTTTTTGAATTCATGGTTTAAGAAATCGAAGATCGAAACCAATATAAGATCTTATGTTGATATCATCTTAACTATTCCCGACATCATAAATCCTGCTACTTTAAATCCCGCTTTAATCAGACAAGATTTGGATGCCTGGTTTTCAATATTGCATCGTGCCGCGGGAACTCTGCCGGCAACGTATGATTCTCTTTTTAATTCCTGGATAAGGTAGCTCCCGATACCTTTTTTTCTTTGGTCCTCTCGTACCTCCATATAGATGTCAGAAAATGGCATATTGTAATGGAGCAGAAATCCTCCGGTGGCAATCACTTCCCCATTCGATATGATGACATGGCTTCCTTCCGGTTCATCCTTATGTTCAAAAAGAGAATCTTCATTGATTCTCTTTTTGAAGACTATATCCGGCACTGCCAGATGAGTTACCGCATGGTCACTGAATAATATTACAGTTGAATTTATATTAATTGCAAATTCAAAAATGAGGGAGGGTAATAAAATATCATTGCTCTGGCACTCGATGAATTTAACATTGGACGCAAGTATTAATTCTTGAAAAAGCTGTGCTGATAAATTCCTATGGGAAGGAATAATGTAAAATTCAAAAATGGTATCCCTGTCAGATAAATCCTGACCTTTGACCGATCCATAACCTATTGGAATTGTATTAATCATTATTAAATAAGAATCTGACCAACCCCTTTCATGACAGGCATTATACCTGATTTGTGTATTTGCTTCCTGCAGAAATAAGCCTCTCAATAAAAGTATATTAGATAGCTCAGTTTTGCGAACCTCTAAATGCATTGGCTAATAGTTAGATGAAAACGGGATGATGAATTGCTGTTTCACCCCGTAAAACTAATAAATATTATATCTGAAAGATTTGAGCTCATACCTCTTTCCTGAGAATTTCCAGGGGTGGTTTATTAAGAATTTCCCGGCTGTTGAAGAGTCCTATCAGAACGGTCAGCAAGGAGATCGCAAGAAATAGTATAAGCAGGGCTGGCCATTCCGGTGAGAAAGAACCCTCAAAGCTGTATTTAGCCAAAGCCCAACTGCCTGCCAGCGAAAGGAAAATGCCGGTGCCTGCGGCCAGCGCGCCCAGAAAGAAAAATTCCAGGCTGGTAATGATTAATATCTGTTTGCGGCTCGCTCCCAGGGTGCGAAGCAGAACACTTTCCTGTATACGCTGGTATTTGCTGATGAGGACAGAAGCAATCAGAACAACCAGACCGGTACTGATACTGAACCCGGCCATAAAGCGAATGACAAATGCAATTTTATTCAGGATATTATCCAGTACACTCAGCACTAATTCGAGGTCAATAATGGAAATATTCGGATACTTCCTGACAACGGCTTGCTGAAAATGTGCGGACACTTCACTGGAGGGTACATGGGTCGTCAGCACATAAAATTGTGGAGCGGATTCCAAAATACCCTTCGGAAAAACGATACGGAAATTAGGTTGTATCCTTCGCCAATCTATCTGTCTTAAACTGCCGATGACCGTGGGAACCAGCATGCCTTGCACATTAAACGTGACCCGGTCACCGATCTTCACGTGCAGCCGGGCAGCATACCTTTCTTCCAACGAAATAAATACTGTGTCAGCTGGACCTTTAACTGCAGGCAATAACTTACCGGCAATTATTTTTTCTGTTGCTAAAAGAGAATCCCTGTATGTAACACGCAGTTCCGATTCAAAAGCACGGCGTGGGATGGAGTCTGCACTATCCTTCGATGCCTCTTCGGCATTAATGCCCCCGATCTCTTCTATCCGCATTGTCACGATGGGAATCTGCTCAAGGACAGGCAAACCATATTGTTTTGTCATGGATACCATAGAATCCTCCTGGTCAGACTGAATATCAAAGAGCACCATATTTGGCTGATTGGCACTCGCGGATAAAGATACCCGCCTGATCAGCATGCTTTGTATTGAGTATAGCGTACCGATAAAGGCGGCGCCAAGGCCAATCGTAATAATCAGCACGATGGTTTGGTTATTAGGACGGTATAAATTGGCAAAGCCCTGCCTCCACAGATAATTCCAGGAAGACGGAAAAAAGCGGCGCGCAAGCCACATCAGCAAGCGCGCCACTCCGAATAAAAACAAAAAGGCTGCCAGTAAACTGGAGGAAAAAACAATTGCTTTTGACCAGTTGTGCATCTGCCATCGGGAAAAGGCAGCAATGAAAAAAAGAATCATCGCAAATAAAAACCATCTTAATGGATCACGCATACTGCGCGTTGGTTCAAATGATAATCGAAGGCTGTTTAGCGGAGAAATATTTCGTACGGAAATCAGGGGTAATAATGCAAATAATACGGTGATGATAAGTCCCAGGATAATGCCTTGGGAAATGGCCAACCAGGAAATAGCTGTCGTAGGCTGAAAGGGCAAAAAATCTTTCAGAACCACCGGTAATACCTGCTGAATCGCCGTGCCAAGCACTGCACCCAGGATGGAGCCGATCAGCCCAATGCCCATGACCTGGATAAGGTAAATAAAGAATGTCTGTGAAGACTTAACGCCCAGGCATCGCAGAATGGCAATAGAACTTATTTTTTCACGGATGTAAATATGAATTGCACTGGCAACGCCAACGCATCCAAGTAATAAAGCGATAAAACTGATGAGAGTCAGGAACTGGCTAAAATCATCGAATGCCCTGCTGGTATTTTTTTTTCTGCTGTCAACTGTTTCATAATCCATTCCTGCTTTTTCCAGCCGGGGTTCAATGCTGGAAACCAGTTTTTGTATATCTGTTGCTGAATCATATTTGTAATAAAAGCGATAGCCGATCCTGCTTCCTTTTTGTAACAAACCGGTTTGGGCAAGGTAACGAAGCGGAATATAAACCGGTGGTGCGGCCGTGGTGGAAATTTCATTTCGCCCGGGAGCTTTATTCAATATCCCACTGATAACAAAGCTAAGTTCTCCGATTTTTATAGAATCA
>PLEB01000219.1 GCA_003136915.1 Chitinophagaceae bacterium | reverse complement strand
ATAGTATGTGAATACTTCTTACCATTGATTAATATAAATTTTTCATAGTTTCCTGAAGTCGCTATCGCCATGTCCGTTACTTCCATGTAAGAAAACAATTCATCAGCTGCATTTGGATTGGCGATACCTATCGTCCATGGTTTACCGTTTGGTTGTAAGCCCCAGGTTGTAAGGTCTCCCGAAGCATTGACGACACCACTCGCAGCACCTATAGTTTTCATAACAAGCCTTGCTCTTTCGGCAGCATATCCTTTACCAATGCCCCCGAAGCCGATACGCATTCCTTTCTCTTTTAGGAATACTTTATTGCTTTGCTTGTCCAGAATAATATTTCGGTAGTTGATAAGGCGCACCATTCTTTTAGCAGTTTCTTTATCAGGCAATGTTTTCATTGATGTATCAAAATTCCACAATCGCTTGTCTATTGAACCATATGTAATATCAAATGCGCCTTGCGTAAGGCGCGAAATACGAATAGATCTTTCAATAATTGAAAAGGTTTCGGGGGATACCGTAACCGGAGCTATGCCCGCATTACGATTGATAAGGCTTGTTTCACTATCTTCATTAAAAGTCGTCAGTAATTTTTCGATCCTCTGTATTTCGTAAACGCCGGCATCAATACATTCAAATGCCCATTTTTCATTATCCGCAACCACACTTATTTCAAAGTGGTTGCCCATCAGTTTTAATCCCTTTTTAAATACAGTTGCTGTTTTCATGTCAATAACTAACAGACATCGATATTTGCCTGAACACTTCATTCAAATATTCCCGGTCATATTCCCGTTAGCTGTTCGGTTGTGACAGGTGTCTTATGCTCTTATTTATGAAAGGAGCATTGTTTAAGTTACAAATATATCTCTTCGGATGAGGTTTCAAGTTCCGGAACTGTTCAATGTTTTCTTAATAAAATATTATTAAAATATTAGCTAAAGTTTTCGCATTATTCCCATACCCAAACCAATATTATAGGGATAAGTTTCCACGACATTTCCCTTATTAATAGGATTCAGGGCAAATTTAAAATAAGGGGTGGCTATTACAGACCAGCTTCTTGAAATCTGGTATTGCAGCTCAGAGGAAAGCAGGAAACTATAATTAAATTCTTTAAGTCCGTTTAATTTGGTTAAAATCTCATTTTCGCTATTCGTATCATCATTTACTTCTGTTTTTAGTGTTGCTTTTGTTAAAAAATTAAAGACGATCCCGACCCCCGGATCCAGGCTAAATTTTTTGTGCCCAAACTTGTATTGAGCTATAACCGGGATGCTGATAAACTGTAAATTGTGTATAGAAGTTGTTGTGCTTAAGCTATCACCAATTGATGGCGATAAACTAAATGAAGGTAAAATATAACCATACCCCGAAGAAATGGTGTACCTGAACTTTACGTTACCTGAATTATCTTTTACAGCGTATATTTTTTCGGGATCTATATTGATGTTTGACGAAGACCAGGTTACGCCTGATTGTAACCTGAGTTTGGCACTTAAATTATAACCAACCAGAAGTCCGGCAGTATATGAAAATAAATGTTGCTCCCGTTTTTGAATTACCTGCCGGTTTTCATAAGTATTTGTTTGATCATCATCCAAAATATAATTTGCAAGTTCCGGTGCAGCAAAAGCGGTGACATCAAAATGTTGAGATAATTTATTTTGTTTATCAGCGTTTTTAGTTAAGCGATTAAAATTGGCCGATACCCTATCAATAATCCTGGTCCTGAGTTGCTGAATCATTTGTAAACTGAAGTTATTATTTCCGTCTTCATTAACTTTTATTGCTCCATAGATAAGTCTCGTGAAATTTAAAGGCTCAGGCAATAATCCATTTTTATTTTCTTCCATATCCTGTTCTGCAGCCCGCGTTTTAATTCTTATCACCAACCGCTCTTTTAACAAATTCTTCTTTCTCTTTTGATTAAAAATGGAGGAGAGGTTGAAAGAGCTGATTTGAGTGTTCGTACCCTTATTGTTTTTAGATACAGCAGAATCATTACTCTCCAAAATATCTGATACCGTTTCCTTCCCTGTTAGAGAACTACTTTTTATAGTTTCGTTTTTCGTTTTATTATTGAATAGATTAAAGGTTGCAAAGCTTAATAATAAAAAAAGTAAAATAACTGCTATTCTTTTGAAAAGAATATATTTTCGCTTATACCTTTCGGCATTATTTTTATCCAGCTGTTGTTCAACTCCTTCCCAAACATGTTTCCCAGGTTTCTCACTTAACGGTTCTATTGAATCGCGGAATAATTTATCGAGAGGGTTATGTAGATTTTCGTCCATAGTAAATATTTTTTATTTAGCAACTTTTAAACTTATTGCGACTTTTCTTTGAAGAATGTTTCGGGCATCAAACAAATTAGATTTCGAAGTCCCTTCAGATATTTGTAGCAATTCAGCTATTTCACGGTGTTTCATTCCTTCAAATACGTACAGATTGAAAACAGTTCGATAGGCAGGCGTTAAGGTTTGCACCAATTTTAATAACTCTTTTCCACTTATCTGTTCAAGGATATCATTGCGAAAGGATAGATCATAATCTCTTGTATCTAAAGAAACGACCGGCTTTAAATG
>PLEB01000213.1 GCA_003136915.1 Chitinophagaceae bacterium | reverse complement strand
CCCGTATATTGGTTTGCCCTCAGCCAGGTGCCGAATCCTGATATACCCCGAGCCATATGGATCTTTTTTATTATTAATTTCCTGCTCTATCCATCCAGCAATGGGTATAACAGTTATGTGGACCGCGATGAAGAAAGTATAGGAGGGTTGAAATCTCCTCCCGCTCCGACCCGTCAATTATTTTACGTCAGCATTGTCATGGATCTCCTGGCCGTTTTACTGAGTCTGAGGATCAGTATCTATTTTATGTTGGGAAGCTTGTTGTATATACTGGCATCCCGGGCATACAGTGCCCGAAAGATCCGGTTGAAGAAATATCCGGTATGGGGCTACCTTACCGTGGTCATCTTCCAGGGTGCACTGATTTTTTTTATGGTCTATCATGGTGCGAGCCGCGAAATGCGTTTGCAGGCGCCTTTGGGTGGCATGCTTACTGCATCCCTGTTGATTGGCGGATTTTACCCATTGTCTCAAATATACCAGCATGATGCCGATGCCAGGGATGGCGTTCGCACGCTGAGCGCCGTTCTGGGATACCGCGGAACGTTTATTTTCTGCGGAATCGTTTACAGTATTGCATTTGCCGCACTTGCTTTGTATTTCGGGCTTTCTTTGGAAATAAAAGAATTCCTGATCTTTGCAACCTGTATGGTGCCCGTTATCGTATACTTTATCATATGGGCGGTAAAAGTGTGGCGGGATCCCGCTGAGGCAAGCTATGTGCATACTATGCGGATGAACGGAATAGCTTCCTGCTGCACTAACCTTGGCTTTATTGTTGTATTTCTCATGCATCATAATGTGTTCTGGTAAAAAATAACATTTAACTATTATTATTGAGCAAGATCATATCCATTGGAACGGCAGTTCCGCGATTTAAACATCTCCAGGACGAGATCCTTGGTTTTATGAGCCGCATCTATGCTTTCAACGAAAAGGATCGCAGGAAATTGAAATATCTGTACCATCAAAGCGGCATTTCGAACCGGTATTCCGTCTTGTCTGATTATAGCAGACCACCGGAAGACTGGACCTTCTATCCCGCAGCGGAAAATCTGGAACCCTTTCCCTCCCTTGAACTCCGGATGAAATTATTCAACCAATATGCGCCCGGCCTTTCCGCCGAAGCCATTGGCAATTGTCTGAAAAACGGGATCTCTCCAAAGGAAATTACCCATCTCATCACCGTAACCTGTACGGGTTTGAGTGCCCCCGGTCTGGATCTGCAATTGGTGGAAATGCTGGATCTTCCCAGAAATATTTTCAGGACCTCGGTAAATTTTATGGGGTGCTATGCTGCTGTTCATGCATTGAAACTTGCAGATTCAATCTGTAAATCTGAACCGGATGCGCGGGTGATGATCGTCTGCACCGAGCTTTGCACCCTTCACTTCCAGCAGGAAGGCAGCAATGATAATATTACCTCAAGCCTTCTCTTTGGAGATGGATCAGCGGCCGTTCTGGTTACCGGTGATTCGTATAAAGCCGAAGGGCTGAGAATTCAGGGATTTTATGCTGAGATAGTACCCAAGGGAAAACAAGACATGAGTTGGGAATTATCTTCCACAGGATTTGAAATGACCCTGCGCAGTTATGTACCTGGTCTGATTGAAGAGGATTTTAAGAACCTGGTGGACAATGCGCTCAAAAAACTGCGCCTTTCAGGTGAATCCATAACCGACTGGTGCATCCACCCGGGAGGTAGAAAAATTCTGGAAGCCATTGAGAAAAGCCTGCAATTGCCAAAAGAAAAACTGGATGCCTGTTATGATGTGTTGCATGATTTTGGGAATATGTCATCTCCGACCATTCTCTTTGTACTTGACCGACTTCTTAACAAGTTCAAAAATGGTCAAAAACATACTGTGTTCGGGGCAGCATTCGGTCCCGGTCTCACTATGGAAACCTTTATTGCCGGCAATTAGCCTGCAGAATTCACTTACATTGCCCTATGGATTTTATCCATCGCAGCCATAAACCGGAACTGCTTGACCAGCCTGGCATTCCCGCAGCGGACATTGCACGGAACCTCTACGAACTTGAAGTAATCAACCGCCGTCTGGGCGGACATGCTATTACGGTTGAAGCTTTTAGAACCCTGGTAAAAAAACATCAAAGTCTTACCGTTTGTGAAATCGGGTGTGGTGGCGGTGACAACCTTCGCGCTATTCAGCGCCACACCGCTCCATCTCAAACAAAACTTCGGTGCATGGGCATTGATCTGAATCCGGATTGCATCGGGGTAGCAGAAAAAGCAGACTGGGAAAATTTGCCCGAATTTATTGTCAGTGATTATCGTGAGGTAATTTTCGAAGCAAAGCCGGATATCCTGTTTTCATCTTTATTTTGCCATCATTTTACAGAAGAACAGCTTGTCGACATGTTTTGCTGGATGCGGAATAATGCAGGCATTGGGTTTTTCATTAATGACTTGCACCGGCACCGCATTGCATACTATGCGATCCGGATATTGACTGGATTTTTTTCACGGTCATATCTTGTAAAAAATGATGCGCCGCTTTCAGTACTTCGTGGATTCAAAAAAAATGAATTGAAAAATATTTTATACAAGGCCGGTATACTGCATTATACGCTCAAATGGAAATGGGCGTTCCGCTGGCTGCTGATCGTTCCATCATGACCAATCCTCCTGCCATATTCGATACAGCCATTATCGGCGGCGGTTTAGCCGGATTATCACTCGCAATTCAGCTTTCACGCAAAGGTTATTGCGTTGCTTTATTTGAAAAAGAAACCTATCCTTTTCATAAAGTTTGCGGTGAGTATATCAGCATGGAGAGCTGGGATTTTCTAACTGAGTTAGGATTACCACTGAACGAATGG
>PLEB01000316.1 GCA_003136915.1 Chitinophagaceae bacterium | reverse complement strand
ATCCAGCGGTATGGAGGTGGACTTCATGCGGGTGGTGCGTGGTTTGAAATGACTTTTCAGGTTTTGTTTCAGCGCATCCAGGATCTCTTCAAAACTGTACAATTCATTTACACGCACATCCATAACATATTTACATTGGGCAGGAACAACATTATGCTGTTTATTTTCCGTGTCTATAACGGTTACACTCATGCGCGTTTCGCCCAGCAGCGAACTTTTCTTTTCAAACCGGTAATTGCGTATCCATTCAATGTCCTCTATCGCTTTGTACAATGCGTTCTCCCCTTCATTCCTTGCGGCGTGGCCTGGCCGGCCGGACGCAATGCAATCGATCACCATCAGTCCTCTTTCGGCAACCGCCATTTCCAGTTTTGTCGGTTCTCCTACAATCCCGAAATCAATCTGACCCAGGTAGGGAAGCACGAGTTCGATACCATTTACTCCGCTGATCTCTTCTTCGGCACTGGCAGCAAATACCATATTGTGCTTCAGATCATCTCTATGGTAATAATGCAGAAAAACAGCTATAAGGCTTACCAGGCAACCCCCGGCATCGTTGCTGCCGAGACCGTATAGTTTCCCATCCCTGACTGTTGGCGTGAAGGGATCCATGCTGTAATTCTTATTGGGCCGCACCGTATCGTGATGAGAGTTTAATAGAATGCTTTGCCGGGAGGCCTGATAATTTTTGTTCCGTGCATAAATATTATTTCCAACACGTGAAAAGGGTACCTGATGGCGTTCAAAGAAAGCACAGATGAGGTCCGCTGTATCATTTTCCTCTTTCGAAAAGGAAGGTGTGGCGATCAATTCCTTTAAAAGGCTTATCGCGTCTGACTGCAATGACTCAAGGGATAATTTACTCATGGCTGATGGTTGTTCCCGCTTTTCCGGTTAAAAGGTTTCCGAGGTCCTCTGCTTTGCCGATAATGACTTTTTTCACCCCATGATCGATCGCTGCAAATGCATTATCCAGTTTTGGTATCATGCCCGCAAAAATTTTCTTTGACTCTTTAAGCTCTTCAAAATATAAGGGATTTATGGAAGCGATCACAGATTTTTCATCATCCACATCCAATAAAACGCCTGCCTTTTCGAAACTGTAAATAAGGCGCACATCAAATGAATTACTCATGGCTTTCGCAATTTCCTGTGCAATGGTGTCGGCATTGGTATTCAGCAACTGGTTCGCGCCATCGTGCGTAATGGGCGCCATCACAATCGTCAGTCCCTGATGCAGCAAGGCTCCCAGCCATTCCGCATGAACATAATCAATGTCCCCTGCAAAACCATAATCAACATTTGTGCTAACCCTTTTGTGTGCCAATATGCTGTTTCCGTCGGCACCGCAGATACCCATTGCATTGCATTGGAGTGACTGCAGACGCGCGACAATATTTTTATTGATATACCCGGCATAGACCATTGTAAGGATCTTAAGGGTTTCTTCATCCGTGAGCCGGCGACCGTCGACCAGTTGTTGCGGGATACCCATTTTCTCTGCCAGCCGGGTTGCCATTTTCCCTCCACCATGAACCAGGATCTTCCTGGCGGGAATGGCAGCAAATTTTTTCAGAAAAGAGAACAGCGCAATTTCATCATCAATGATATTCCCTCCGATCTTAATGACATACAGATCTTCCATCAGCTAAAATTGAGATTGAAGGATATCACTTAACACCGCCTGGGCCGCCCATACGCGGTTTCCTGCCTGCATGGTGACAATACTATGCGGGCNNCTGCCTGGTGACAATACTATGCGGGCCGTCCAATACCTCATCGCTCAGTTCCACGTTTCTGCGAACCGGAAGACAGTGCATTACTTTAGCTTTATTACTTACACGTAATTTCTCCTCGGTAAGCATCCATTCCGGGTCATTCGTGTAAATTTTACCATAATCCGCATACGTACTCCAATTCTTCACATAAACAAAATCGGCATTTTTCAAGGCTTCATCCTGGTCATGCGTAATCCTAGCTCCTTTAGTGAACGCAGTATCCAGTTCATAATCTTCCGGATGCGTGATTACAAAATCGGCCTTACCCCAGGCATTGATCCATTGTGAAAAGCTGTTGGCCACGCATTGCGGAAGTGGTTTTACATGAGGGGCCCAGGTAAGCACGATCTTTGGTTTTTTAATTGACGGATCGGATGCCATAGATTCCGTAATGGTGATCACATCGGTCAGGCTTTGCAATGGATGCAGCGTTGCACTTTCCATGCTCACTACAGGAATACCAGCGTATTTTACAAATTGGCGGATATATAATTCACTATAATCGTCTTCCCGGTTTTTCAGGGAAGGAAAAGTGCGGATGCAGAGGATATCAAAATATTTTCCCAGTACGGGCGCGGCATCTTTGATATGTTCCACTGTATTTCCGCTCATGATGGCTTCTTCTTCAAACTCCAAAGCCCAACCTTCTTTGTCTACGTTAAAGATGATGGGTTCCAGGCCCAATTGACGCGCGGCCACCTGGGTACTCAGGCGCGTGCGGAGACTCGGATTCAGAAATAACATGCCGATCCTTTTACCTTCCCCAAGGCTTTTGTCTGCAAGCGGATTTTTTTTGTAATACAGCGCTTTTTTGATCAGTTTGTCCAGATCAGTAACATCGTCTATTGAAATAAAATTTTTCATGCCTGACTGACCAGATTTGAAGATGAGGTTAAGTGGTTGATCTCTTCTGTCAGGGACTCCAGAAACTCTTCCGCTTCTTTCTTTCTCAGGGCCAGGGAGGGAAGCAACCGGATGGTGTTTGGCTTTGATTCACCTGTGAACACCTGCTGATGGTGTAAAAGATCCTTCCGAAGGTCTTTCAATTCACCGCTCACGTCAAATCCAATCATCAGGCCTTTTCCTCTCAGATTTTTCAGGTCTTTTATTTCCCGAAGAGCATTCATCAGGAATTCGCCGGTCGACTTTGCATTTTCCATCAGCTTTTCTTCTTCCATGACTTCCAGAACCGCAAGGGCCGCAGCGCAGGCCAGGTGGTTGCCGCCGAAAGTTGTGCCCAGCATGCCATGTTTTGCCTTTAGATAGGGAGCGATCATAATGCCTGCAACAGGAAATCCATTTCCCATTCCCTTTGCCATGCTATAAATATCGGCGTCGATGCCGGCGTGATCGTGAGAGAAAAATTTTCCTGTTCTTCCATATCCGCATTGAACACTGTCGGCAATAAAAACAGTATTGTGCGTAGAACAAAGAGAGCGGATCTTTTGAAGGAAAGACAGATCGGCTACGTTAATTCCCCCAACGCCCTGGATGCCTTCTATGATTACCGCAGCAGTTTCGTCACCATGTTTTGCAAAATAATCTTCCAGCGCCTGCTCATCATTGAAGGGCAGGAAAACGACATTTTCAGTCTGGTTGACCGGAGCGACTATAGAAGGATTGTCGGTGGCGGCAACAGCCAGGGAGGTTCTGCCATGAAAAGATTTCCTGAATGCGACTATTTTTTTTCTGCCATTATGGAAAGAAGCGAGTTTGAGTGCATTTTCATTGGCCTCTGCGCCGGAGTTGCAAAGGAATAGCTGATAATCATCCTTGCCGGAAACCTTTCCCAGTTTTTTTGCGAGTTCGGTTTGTAAAGGAATAATTATCGAATTAGAATAAAAAGCCACCTGATTCAGCTGATGCGTAATGCGTGATACAAAATGCGGATGGGTATGGCCAATCGAAATCACCGCATGCCCTCCGTACATATCCAGGTATTGCTGACCCGCATCATCCCAGAGATAAGAACCCTTTGCCCTGGTGATGGTGATATTGTTTATGGGGTAGACGTCGAATAAATTCATTTTGCTTGATTTTAATATGAGCAATTTTTTCAGGTTGATGGTTGATTGTTGATGGTTGATGGATATCAGGTGCGAAACCCCAATTAAAGTCCATCAACCATCANNATCAACCATCAACCATCAACGATGACCTCAGTGTATCAAAAATAATTCGCCTTCAACCTCAGTCCCGCACATTCATCCAAACCAAACATCAGGTTCATATTCTGAACTGCCTGTCCGGATGCGCCTTTCAACAGGTTATCGAGTGCTGAATGGATCACGAGCGTATCATCCAATTTCTCCAGCTGAAGCAGGCATTTATTTGTATTCACCACCTGCTTCAGGAAAATCGGTTCATCGGCTACGACAGTAAATGGATGATCTTCATAAAAATCCTTGTACACTTGTATGAGTTCCCTGATATCCCCTTTGCAATTCAGCTGGGAACTCACAAAGATTCCCCGGGCAAAATCTCCGCGCCAGGGCACGAAGTGAACACCAGGTCCGGATTTAGAAAATCCGTGCTGCAGCTGGGCCAGTGATTGATTCACTTCAGCCAGATGCTGGTGCGTCAAAGTTTTATAAGCCTGAATATTGTTTACGCGCCAGGAAAAATGTGCAGTCGGAGACAGGCCCTGACCCGCGCCCGTCGAACCCGTGATGCCCGTGGTGAATGTTTCCGTCAGCCATTTCATTTTCGCCAGCGGCAGCAACCCCAGCTCGATAGCGGAAGCAAAACATCCGGGGTTTGCAACATTTCTTGCTTTCTTAATTTCATTCCTGTTCAATTCCGGCAAACCATATATAAACGGAAACTCATTTCCGGGGAAATGATTGCTTCCGCTGAGACGGAAATCCTGCGACAGATCAATGATCCGGATGTTTTTTTCCAGTGGATTTTGTGCGAAAAATTTCCTCGCTGCGCCATGACCCACACACAAAAAAATGACATCAATATCCTGCTGAACCTGATCTGTAAAACAGAGTGCCGTATCTCCTTCAAGATCGTGGTGAACGCTGGAAATTTCTTTTCCTGCATTGCTCTTGCTTTGAACGAACACGATCTCCGCATGCGGGTGATGGATCAGTATCCTGATCAATTCCCCGCCGGTATATCCTGCGCCACCACTAATCCCAATTCTTATTTTCTTCATTTGGCTGTATTGCTCTGTTCATTGATTTTATGGAATATCATAGACTGGTTTCCAAAAATTTTTGCGAACCCCTTTACATCGTCTCCGGTCCAACCGCTATTCATTTCTCCGTAAGAGCCAAAGCGGCTGCTCATCAGGTCGTGCGGACTTTCAACCCCGGTTACAATAAAGCGGTAAGGCTCCAGGGTAACAAATACTTTTCCGGAAACGGTGGTTTGTGTATCCTCCAGAAATTTCTCAATATTACGCATCGTGGGATCCAGCATCTGGCCTTCATGCAGCCAGTTTCCATACCAGGCAGCCAGTTGATCCTTCCAGTACAGTTGCCATTTGGTCAGCGTATGTTTTTCCAGCAGATGATGTGCCTTAATGATGATTAACGGAGCGGCAGCCTCAAAGCCGACCCGGCCTTTGATCCCGATGATGGTATCCCCTACATGAATGTCGCGGCCGATTCCATAAGGTTGCGCGAGCGATTGTAAAAACTGAATAGCTTTTACCGGATGTTCAAATTTTTTATCATTTACGGCGAACAGTTCCCCTTTTTCAAATTGAAGGATGATCTTTTGCGGATCGCTTGAGGAAATGGGCGTAGGCCACGCATTCTCCGGCAGATAGTCCTTCGAATTCAGGGTTTCTTTTCCGCCGACGGAAGTGCCCCAGAGACCCTTATTGATACTGTATTGCGCTTTTTCGAAATTCATGTTCACGCCGTGTTCTTTCAGAAAAGAGATCTCCTGTTCGCGACTGAGTTTTAAATCCCGAATGGGCGTAAGGATTTCCGCCTGTGGCGTCATATTTTGAAATACCATGTCGAACCTGACCTGATCGTTACCCGCCCCGGTGCTGCCGTGCGCAACATAAGCTGCACCCGTTTCCTGAACGTATTTTGCTACGGCAATGGCCTGAACTATTCTTTCTGCGCTCACACTTAAAGGGTAAGTGGCATTTTTTAATACGTTTCCGAATATCAGGAAGCGGATGCAGGAATGGTAATAATCTTCCGTCACGTCCACGGACTTAAATGAAGCTATGCCGAGATGCTTCGCCCTTTCTTCAATGGCGCGCATTTCCTCGCCGCTAAAGCCTCCTGTGTTTACCGTGAGGGCATGCACTTGGAGTCCTTTTATCCTGTTGAGATAAATTGCACAGTACGTGGTATCGAGACCGCCACTAAAAGCCAGAACAACTTTTTTGTTTTCCTTATCCATTAATGCCGACTGGTTTATTTTTTAATTATTCATCCGGTTGCTTATTTCCATTTGATCATCCGAAACAGGCTGAGCACGACCGGCACCATATCCACTTTTTCCTTGCGGATCAGGTGTTTGAGCAGTCCCCACTGCTTGATCTTCATAAAGCGTTCGTAGAGCTTGCTTTTTTTAATGAAATCCCTCGAGGTATCTTCGGGCTTGTTATTTACTTCTGCAGGATCATATAGCATGGCGGTGCACATGCAGTTTTTGCGATCCTTGCTCATGAGGATCTCATAGTTCACACAGCTTTTGCAGCCTGCCCAAAACGCCTCGTCCTGTGTCAGCTCAGAATAGGTGACCGGCTCATAACCGAGGTCTGAATTGATTTTCATCACAGCCAGGCCGGTAGTAAGCCCAAAGATTTTGGCATTGGGATAATGCTTGCGGCTAAGGTCAAAAATCTTACCCTTGATCTTTTTTGCAAGCCCGCTTTTACGGAATGAGGGGGCAACGATGAGCCCGGAATTAGCAACGTATTCGCCATGACTCCAGGTTTCGATATAGCAAAACCCCGCCCAGATATAATCCTCGGTAAAGGCGATCACGGCTTTTCCCTCACGCATCTTGGCCTTGATATAATCAGGGCTTCTTTTTGCGATGCCGGTGCCACGCGCCTGTGCGGAAGATTCCATTTCGTCGCAGATGATCTGGGCAAAATCCTGGTGGGATGCATCTGCGGTAAGTATCTTGAACTTAAGTTCCTGTTCCATTGAATTATTACATGAGATAAAAAATGCCAATGACCTTGTCATTGATGAGGAGACCCGTCTGGTTACGGGGCATAGGTCCTGACGGAGTTCTATGGATCGTGTATATCAACGTCGTACCCAAAAGGGAATGGGACGAACAGAAAAAATAACGCAGGGGGGCGCTACAAAAAACCCACGCCTATTGAAGGCGTGCAATACCATTCCGGTGAGGACTGATATGGGTGAGTTTTTTTTCATTTCAATAAAAAATGAGATGACTGATTTTTTTATCTGTACAAAGAAACAGCTTTTTTATAAAGAGTGGGTAATATTTTGGTTAAAAAATGGAGGGAAATGAGGATAATTTGAAAATTTGATAATTTGAAAATTTGAAAATGCTTTGCTTCAGGGTGGATTTTCGCAGGGTTATTCGGGATTTAAGCCTCATGTATCGGTTTTTGGGCCGTCCCGGCATGAAACGGCTTTGGCCGCAAGGGCGCTGTTATTGGGTAGGGAAAATGGATCAGGGCCGTTCCGGCACGGAGACTGAATGCAGGGCATTCACCATTTCCGCCAGCAGGGAAGCGTCTTTTTCAATTGCGTTGCCCACCACAATCAGGTCTGCACCCGCTTTGGCATTGAGATATACTTTTTCCGGGTCCTTAATACCGCCTCCAATCAGCAGGGGCACTTCGATAAAGGAAGAAACAAGCTGTATCATTTCTTCTGAAATGGGCCGCCTGGCGCCACTTCCCGCATCCATATAGATCAGTTTCATGCCCAGCATTTCGCCTGCCATGGCAGTGCAAAGAGCAATCTCATTTTTGTCGGCCGGAATGGGACTTGCATTGCTGATATAGGAGACCGTTGTGGGAGCTCCGCCGTCTATTACCATATAGCCGGTGGAAATGATTTCCAATCCGCTTTTTTTGACGACCGGAGCCGAGATCACGTGCTGGCCGATGAGCAGTTCCGGATTTCTTCCCGAAATCAGCGATAGGTAAAGCAGCGCGTCAGCATAAGGGGATATCTGGGACGGTGATCCCGGAAAAAGAATTACAGGAATATGACAATTGGCCTTGATCTGCTGTACAACTTCGTCGAGCTGATGCGAAATAACCAGGCTTCCGCCAACGAACAGGTAGTCAACCTTTGCCCGGGTAGAAAGATCGATGATCCTGGCAATTTTAGCTGTATCCGCTTTGTCGGGGTCAATGAGCACGGCAAAGGATTTGCGCCGCTTTCTTTTTGTTGCCAGTAGAGAGGTATAAATCGCATCCTTCATGATGGTGGGTTGCTTCTACAAATGTGCGAAAACTTTCCCGGTTTTGAAAACCGGCCCAAAACGCTTGCTCAGTTAATCGATTATTCTGTTCCGGCCAAAATTTTTTTTGCCAAAACCGGTGATATGTGTGCATAATGGATGTGCATAAATTCAATTCAGGTAATGCCGGCTTGCGATACAGGGTTTATCAACTATTCTTTTCCACAAGTGTTGATATTTCGAAAGAGGTAATCTCAAAATCAAAAAATACTTTCGTTACCTGCTTAACTATTCGGTAATAAGCGGCAGGTCTTCTTCCTTAAACAATTAAAGTCTTAGTCCATATGGTCACTCAAACGCAATCTGCGAACGGTTTGCAGTTCAGCCGTCGCTTCACCCGGGAAGGAATCAGTGTATTTGATCAATTCGAATATGATTACCGGAGTTCGGTGATCCGGAATCCCTCGGGTGAAATCGTATTTGAAATGACGAAGGTGGAAGTGCCCAAATCCTGGAGCCAGATCGCTACGGATATTCTTGCGCAGAAATATTTCCGCAAAGCAGGTGTCCCCCAACCCGATGGTTCGCTTGGTAAGGAAACCTCTGTAAAACAGGTGGCACACCGCCTCGCCAATTGCTGGAGATCCTGGGGTATACGGTATGGCTATTTCTCCAGCGATAATGATGCACAGATTTTCTATGAAGAACTGGTTTATTCTATCCTGAACCAGGCCTGTGTTCCCAATAGCCCGCAATGGTTCAATACCGGACTTTATGAAAGTTATGGCATCACCGGAAAACCACAGGGGCATTATTACGTCGATCAACTCGACGGACAATTGAAAAAATCCACATCGGCATACGAGCGCCCGCAACCACACGCCTGCTTTATCCTGAGTGTTGAAGATGACCTGGTAAATGATGGTGGTATCATGGATCTCTGGGTCCGCGAGGCCCGCATTTTCAAATACGGTTCCGGCGTAGGAACTAATTTTTCGAATATCCGCGGGGAAGGAGAAAAACTAAGCGGCGGCGGCACTTCCAGCGGACTGATGAGCTTTCTCAAGATCGGTGACCGCGCGGCAGGAGCAATAAAATCAGGAGGAACCACCCGGCGGGCTGCCAAAATGGTTTGCCTCGACCTCGATCATCCCGAAATCATGGACTTCATCAACTGGAAGATGGAGGAAGAAAAAAAAGTGGGGGCGTTAATCGCTGCCGGATATCCGAGCGATTACGAGGGAGAAGCATATAAAACAGTCAGTGGCCAGAATTCAAATAATTCCGTAAGGATCCCCAATTCATTTTTTGAAAAGCTCGAAAACGGTGAGGACTGGGAGCTGAAAGCAAGAAGTGACGGGAGGATAATGAAAAAAATTCCCGCCAGGGAAGTCTGGAATCAGATTACCTATGCAGCATGGCGTTGTGCAGACCCGGGTACCCAATACGATACTACCATAAATGAATGGCATACGTGCCCCAGTGGTGGCCGTATCCGGGCTTCCAACCCTTGCTCAGAGTATATGTTCCTGGACAATACCGCGTGTAATCTGGCCTCCGTAAACCTTCGCAGGTTCTATGATGAAGACAGCAATAACCTGGACGTGGAAGGCTTCGAGTATACCTGCCGGTTATGGACCGTGGTCCTTGAGGTTTCTGTTTTAATGGCCCAGTTTCCATCAAAAGAAGTTGCCCAGCTTTCTTACGATTACCGTACCCTCGGCCTGGGCTATGCGAATCTGGGTTCCATGCTGATGGTGATGGGTATTCCATACGACAGCGAAGAAGCCAGGGGAATTGGAGGGGCCATCAGTGCCATCATGACTGGAGTGGCTTACAAAACTTCAGCTGAAATGGCCCGTGCATTGGGCGCATTTCCAAAATTCGAAGAGAACCGCCAGACGATGTTACGTGTAATGCGGAATCACCGGCTCGCGGCCTACGATGCTGACGAGTATGAAAAACTCCAGATCAAACCCCAGGGTATAAAGGCAAAGTACTGTCCTGATTACCTGCTTACTGCTGCTACGCGGGCCTGGGATGACGCTGTTCAGCTCGGCGAGAAATATGGATACCGGAATGCGCAGTCCACGGTGATTGCGCCAACAGGCACCATCGGACTCGTGATGGACTGCGATACAACCGGTGTTGAACCCGATTTTGCACTTGTGAAATTTAAAAAATTATCTGGCGGTGGTTATTTCAAGATCATCAACCAATCTGTTCCGGCAGCACTTAGAAATCTGCGTTACAACGAGCGGGAAATTGATTCGATCATCAAATATGCAGTGGGTGCAGGAACTTTTGCGGGAGCACCACATATCAATCATCAAACCCTTAGTGAGAAAGGATTTTTTTCAGAAGAAATAAAAAAACTCGATACGGCCGTTGCTTCCGCCTTTGAAATTGGATTTGTTTTCAATGTTTACAATCTTGGGGAAGAATGCCTGCAGCGTCTCGGATTCCAGCCTGAACAATATTATAATTTTGAATGGAGCCTGCTGGAAGCACTCGGTTTCTCCGACGACCAGATAGCAGAGGCCAATGACTACGTTTGCGGCACGATGACCGTGGAAGGCGCCCCTCATCTCAAGGCGGAACACCTGCCCGTATTCGATTGCGCCAATAAATGCGGAAAGATCGGCGAAAGATATATTCATGCTCATGGGCATATCCGGATGATGAGTGCAGTTCAGCCATTCATCAGTGGTGCAATCTCGAAGACAATTAACCTTCCGAATGAAGCAACAGTAGAAGAAATTGCAGATTCTTACCTGTTGAGCTGGAAGCTTGCGTTGAAGGCCTGTGCTCTTTACCGNNGAAATGAAGGATGCAATCCTGAATGAACCCCTGGGCCTGGAGCCGAATATTGTGGACATGAGCCAGCTTACTGTCCGCGAACTGCTCGAAGAAGTACAAAAAAGAGTGCAGTCTTCTCCAGACACCAAATTAAAAAGAGAACTCGCGACCATCGTGGAACGACGGACCCTGCCTGCTAAGCGGCGTGGGTTTACCCAGAAAGCAAAGATCAATGGACAGGCCATTTTTCTGCGCACGGGTGAATATGCTGATGGTACGGTCGGCGAGATCTTTATAGATATGGCCAAGGAAGGCGCCACCATGCGAAGCATGCTGAATTGTTTTGCAATCGCGATTTCCATCGGGCTGCAATATGGAGTTCCCATGGAAGAATTCGTCGAAAAATTTGTATTCACCCGGTTTGAACCATCAGGTATGGTGGATCACCCGAATATAAAAAGCGCGACATCTATTGTGGACTTTATTTTCCGCTCACTGGCATATGAATATTTAGGAAGGGCTGATCTGGTACACGTACTGGATAAACCCGAAGTGATGAATACCGGAAACGCGGAATGGGATCACCCTTCACCAGCGGAAACAGAAAAAAAAACTCCGCCATTAAGTGAAGTCAGGATAATAGCAAAACCTGCATCAGCGCCTGCTGCGCTGGCTGCACACAAACTGGTAAAAAATATGAAAATGGACAGTGGACTGGATGCCGTGAACGCAGCTGCTAAAAGCATGCAAAGTGATGCTCCCGCGTGCAATACCTGCGGTCATATTACCATCCGCAGCGGCACTTGTTACAAATGCCTTAACTGCGGCAACAGCATGGGCTGCAGTTAACGAATTCTAAAATACTTTGGACGGTTTTACTTAACCATATGTCCCCGCATCTTTATGCGGGGATCTATATTTAATGTGTAAATGTGGAAATGTGGAAATATGTGCACTCTCCATGAACACTGGATTTTCCAGAAATGGGACGATTTTTCAGTATATCTGGCAAGGAAATTGGTATTTATTCAGCAATTTTCGCGAACTAAGATCGTTAATCTATTACCTCAAAAGAAAACCATGAAAAAGATCCTGGCCCTGGTATTACTCATCAGCTTATTGTATTCCTGCAGCCGCTCGGTTACTCCTTATCAGGCCGCTACCCATCATTATACCAGTTGCAAGAATATGAGGTAAAGTTTCCCTCTTACATTTATTGAACATCAATCATTCCGCTTCTTTAGTACATTGCGTACCATAATTTTCAGTAATGAAGAAGTTGTGGTTGATTTTTTNNCGTTTCTGTTATTTATTGGAAAAAAGATCACCCTGAATCGGTTGAAGAAAAGAAATATACCGGTGTGCTCGGCAATGAATTCAATCCTATTCAAATCGAGATCGGAGGACTGGATTTCAACACACGCTATGAGTACCAGTTCATTCTTGATAAATTAAAATCTGCTGCCCGGGGTTCTTTCATAACAAAGGATTTATGGCAATGGCGAAAACCAGCGCCAGATTTTAGTTTTCTCACGGGCAGTTGCGCATATTTCAACGAGGTGGTATATGACCGTCCGGGAAAACCATATGGCGGGGATCCTGCTATTTTTGAGTCCATGGCCAGGGAACCGGCTGCATTTATGGTTTGGCTGGGAGATAACTGGTATACCAGGGAAGCGGATTATGGAAGTGCATGGGGCCTCTGGTACAGGGCAAGCCATGATCGTGCACAACCGGCATTGAGAAATTTCTGGAAATCCATGCCGCAATATGCCATCTGGGACGATCATGATTATGGTCCGGATAATTCAGACGGTTCTTACGGACTGAAAGATGTTTCCCTTGAAATATTCAAGCGCTATTGGAGCAACCCCTCTTACGGGCAGGATGGTAAAGGGATCTATTCCCAGATTTCTTACGGGGATGTTGATGTATTTCTCACGGACGACCGGTATTTCCGTAGTTCGGACGACCTGGATGACAGTGTTGGAGGCAATCCAAATCCTGAAAAGCATTTTTTTGGAAAAAAGCAACTCGACTGGCTGGAAGACGCTTTGATGCAGAGTTCGGCCACCTTTAAAATTATTGCTGTTGGCAGCCAGGCATTGAATCCGCTCAGCAGGGAAGAATGTTTGCATAACTACAGTTTTGAATTCCACAACCTGATGCAATTCCTGGATCGTCAAAAGGTCAGGGGTGTTGTCTTCTTAACCGGCGACCGGCATCATAGTGAAATCATCAAATTTGAAAGGCCGGGTAACTATGCTTTGTATGATGTTACTACTTCCCCTTTTACGAGTGGCATTGCTAAAGTGGAGGGGGCTGAAATCAATAATCCCTACCGTGTGGAAGGAAGCCTGGTGCAGGACCGCAGTTACGCGAAATTTATTATTGCAGGTAAAAAGAATGAACGGGTATTAACCGTAGAGTTTCACGGACTTGATGGAAACAAACTCATCTCCTGGAGCATATCTGAAAAACAATTAACTCCATGAGATGATCATCCATTTCGCATACGATAGAAAACAGGTGCTGCATGCCCTGCGATATCATTTTATTTCCCGGCCGGAGATAAAGATCCTGCTGATAATCATCAATGTGTTTGCCATTTTAAGTGCGATCCTTTTTTACCTTCACAAAATTCAACCCATTTCCTTTCTTACATTTTCCTTATTGTGGTTTGTGTTGCTGATTGCAATTTGGAGATTATTGCCGTTGAGTGTTTACAAGCGATCGCAAACATTCCTCGATCGGTTCAGCATGGATTTTAACCAGCAGGATGTGATCTTACAAACGGAGCGTGGATCTCATACCTGGCAGTGGAAGGATTTCAGTTCCTTTCTGGAGAGTCCGTATTTTTTTCATCTGTACTTCAACAGCCGCTCCTTCTTCCTCGTGCCGAAGGATGCTTTTAGTGATCTCGGCACGCTTCAGGAGGCGAGAGCGTTGTTGAGGGAAAAGCTTAGCAAGTAAGGGCTGATGGGTGATATTAAAGTTGATGGTTGACGGAAAGGGTTGATGGTTGATGGTTGA
>PLEB01000390.1 GCA_003136915.1 Chitinophagaceae bacterium | reverse complement strand
GAGAAGTGATTTCAGGTATTTTTTCGCCTGCGGCTTTAGGTTCTTTAATGGCTTTCAGATCCCGGATAGCATTACGGGTTGTTTTACCATAATAACGGTTGCTATCCCTGCGTTTGGAAGCCTTCCGTACATCTTTTTTCGTTGCCCGATGATTAGCCATGCATTCTGAATTTTGGACGGCAAAGGTAGGAAAATCGAGTAAATATAGAAAAAAAATCCGGAAGTTTCTTTTGCCGATATTTGTAAAGCGCTTAATGATAAGATATGAAAGACTTACAATACATCACGAATTCCTCCCCTTCGTTCATAGATAGTTTATACCAGGATTTTATAAAAGACCCGCAAAGTGTTGACCCTGAGTTCAAAAAATTTTTTGAAGGGTTTGATTTTGCCATTTCCCAGACCAAAAATGGCGGTTCCCAGCTGACCGCCGCCCCGGCGACCCCGCCAAAAGATGGTGGGTTCAAAACGGCCGACGGGGTTGACTGGAAGAAAGAACTTGGCGCTTACCGGCTAATCCTTGGATACCGGAACAAGGGCCATCTTGTGGCGAAGACAAACCCGATCCGCCCCAGAAAGGACCGGGGCGCCAATCTGGATATTGGTTTTTTTGGATTTACAGAAGAAGACCTGGATAAGAATTTTTTTGCCGGCAACCTGATCGGATTAGGGACCACCACGCTACGGAATATTCTCTCCCACCTTCAGCAATGTTATGCTTACCATGTAGGTATCGAGTTCAAGTACATCAGCGACCAGAAAAAAATAGACTGGCTCACCAATGAGATGGAGAAGAAATTTCTGGAGCCCCTACCGCTACAGAAAAAAAAGCGCATCCTGGAAAAACTGAATGAAGGGGTGATGTTTGAAAAATTCCTGCACACCAAATACATTGGCCAAAAAAGATTTTCATTGGAAGGCGGAGAAACAACCATTCCGGTTATTGATGCCATCATCAATGTGGCCGCAGATCATGAGGTACAGGAAGTGGTTATGGGTATGGCCCATCGCGGAAGGTTGAATATCCTGGCTAATATTCTCGGCAAGACCTACGAACAGATCTTCAGTGAATTTGAAGGCACGGCAAAAGTAGACCAGACCATGGGTACAGGAGACGTGAAATATCACCTGGGATTTGGTAGTGAATTGACAACGCCGAATAATAAGAATGTGCACGTCAAGCTCATGCCCAATCCATCTCACCTGGAAGCTGTGGATCCGGTGGTCGTTGGTTTTGCAAGGGCCAAGGCAGATGTAATGTATGAGAGTAATTACGATAAGATATTACCGATATTAATCCATGGTGATGCCTCCCTGGCGGGCCAGGGTGTCGTATACGAGGTATTGCAAATGTGTGATCTCAAAGGTTACTATACTGGTGGAACCATTCATTTTGTGATCAATAACCAGATCGGATTTACAACGGATTTTGATGACGCACGGAGTTCGGACTATTGCACTTCGCTGGCGGCAGCCCTACATGCGCCCGTTCTTCATGTAAATGGAGATGATCCGGAAGCTGCTGTGAAATGCGCCGAGATTGCGACAAGGTACAGGCAGGAATTCAATGCAGATTTTTTTGTGGACATGGTATGTTACCGCCGGCACGGGCACAATGAAGGGGATGATCCGAAATTCACGCAACCGATTATGTACGCATTGATTGAAAAACATCCGAATCCCCGCGAAGTGTATACCCAGTTTCTTATGGAAAATGGTGAGGCAGATGCAAAGGATATGGCCAAGGATATGGAGAAAAAATTCTGGAACGACCTGCAGGAAAGATTGGATGAAGTAAAACAAAAACCGCTTCCCTATAAATATCAGCAACCTGAGTTATGGTGGAGAAGTCTCCGCCGCGCCACAGCAGATGATTTTGAAAGATCGCCCGATACGGCCATTCCGGAAGCAGACCTCAGAAAGATATTCGATGCCATGATGAAGTGGCCTGAAACCTTTACACCCATTCGCAAAATTGAAAAACTGCTTCAGGACAAATTGAAATTATTTAATGAAGAACAAAAGCTCGACTGGTCCTCAGGGGAACTGTTGGCCTATGCCAGCATTTTGCTTGATGGAAAGGATGTGCGGATGAGCGGACAGGATGTGTGCAGGGGTACATTCTCTCATCGCCACGCCGTACTCCGTGATGAGAAAACGGACGAATCATACAATCGGCTAAGCAGGATTCCCGATGCCAAGGGCAATTTCAGAATTTTCAATTCCCTGCTCAGTGAGTATGGCGTGCTCGGATTTGAATATGGCTATGCGCTGGCAAACCCAAGCGCTCTTGTATTATGGGAAGCACAGTTCGGGGACTTTTGCAATGGCGCGCAGATCATAATCGATCAGTTCATTGCTGCCGGAGAACAGAAATGGCAACGCATGACCGGATTGGTCCTGCTCCTGCCTCATGGATATGAAGGCCAGGGACCGGAACACAGCAGTGCCCGCATAGAAAGGTTCCTGCAGATGTGTGCCGAACTCAACCTTGTTATTACCAATATCACCACTTCTGCGAACTACTTTCATGCCATGCGACGCCAACTGGCGTGGCCGTTCCGGAAACCGCTGATTGATTTTTCTCCAAAAGCCTACCTCAGGTATCCGGGTACCTATTCTAAGATTTCTGAATTCACCAATGGAAGATTTCAGGAAGTTATCGATGATCAATTTGCGGGCGAGCCAACGCAGGTGAAAAAAGTGTTGTTCTGTTCTGGTAAAATATATTTCGATCTTGCCGAAAGACAGGCGAAAGACAACCGGAAAGACATTGCTGTTATCAGGCTGGAACAATTGTATCCCCTGCCAACAACTCAATTGGATGAATTGTATAAAAAATATTATAACGCCACCTGGTTCTGGATCCAGGAAGAACCGCTTAATATGGGCGCCGCTTCCTTTCTTCAGATGAATCTGAAAAATATTAATTATGGTTTTATCAGCCGTCAGCCCGGGGCATCACCGGCTACCGGTTACGCAAAAGTGCATGCCCAGGAACAGGCTGAGATCATTGAAACCGCATTCAGCATTTGATCGAACGAAATACAACTGCTTCCACTTTAAATAAATTATCTTCGTCCTGTAAATTCTATAGCAGATGATCGATATTAAAGTCCCGGCCGTAGGCGAATCCATCAGCGAAGTAACCCTCGTGAAATGGCTTAAGCAGGATGGTGATTATATTGACCGGGACGAAGTCATTGCCGAATTGGAAAGCGAAAAAGCCACTTTTGAAGTAAATGCTGAAAAAGCAGGGATCCTGAAAACCGTCGGTAAGGAAGGAGATACACTCAAAATAGGAGATGTGGTTGCCCGGATTGATGAATCCGCTGCTAAACCCGAAAAGAAGGCGACAGAAAAAACAGCAGCAGACAATGGCGTTCCTTCCCCCGCAAAAAAAGCAGTTGCCAAGGAAGTGAAGGAAGTTGCCCAGGAAGCAATGGCCAAACACCCCGTAGTTCAGGAACCCCCGGGGCACGCAGCATCGGATGTAAAAGCCACGCCTGTTGCTGCGGCGATCATAACAGATAAAAAAGTAGACAAATCCTCCATTACACCTTCCGGCGCGAATGGAAAAATTGTTAAGCATGATGTGCTCGAGGCCCTGAGTAATCCCGGGCGGCTGCCTGGTAAACCTTTGTTCGGCCGCGAGATCCGCAGGGAAAAGATGAGTAATCTGCGAAAAACCGTTTCGCGGCGACTCGTCGAGGCAAAGAATACAACAGCCATGCTCACCACATTTAATGAGGTGGACATGAGCCAGATCATGGCTCTGCGTACAAAGTTTAAAGATAAATTCAAAGAAAAGCATGGGGTCAATCTAGGCTTCATGAGTTTTTTTACCAAGGCTGTTTGTTATGCCCTGC
>PLEB01000310.1 GCA_003136915.1 Chitinophagaceae bacterium | reverse complement strand
AACACTGTAGTATTCGTCCCACCATGGTTTTTCGCCCGGTTTTCCGGGTACTGTCTTTAGATACAGCATTTTTGTTGTTGTAGAAGCTTTTGCAAGGGCATCCCTGAATTCATAGTGGTCAAACATCACAACAGCCTGGACCATATAACTCACAGCTACACGCCGGTCCTGTATCAGCAGCAAATTTTCCCCGTTCTTCATGTCGGCAGATGATGAAAAATTATAAGAGCCCAAATAAACCCTCGCAGTCGGTTTTTCAAAATCTATAACTACAAATTTATGGTGCATTCGGGTGCCGGCACCGCCTGTCGCCTCTGTTTTGAATGGCTCAGGTACTGCGGTCAATAACGCAGCGGGGAAAGCGATTGGGGGATTTCCATCGGGCTTTTGAATATCCAGTCCGCCTACTGTTTTGTCCGAGATGCCATATACAAACAGTTTGCTTTTGCCGGTGACTTTTTCGATTGCATTTAATATGGGACCCGGCGTTTCGTACAAAAATGCAAGCGAATAGAATAAGCTCGAAGAAGTCTGACCAATATCATTTGCAATCTTTGTCAGCAAAGCATTTGTAGTGTTATGAGGAGAAAACGAAATTTTAGCCTGAACACCTGCAATATTAAGATTGTTCCAATTGGCTGAACTGGTTGCAGCAAAGCCGGCCGGGTTATTCTTATTGTTCCACAAGTTATCGAACGCATCAAAAAATAACTGTACAGCCGATGCGCCATGCACGATTACGGCATTATTGTTTTGCACAAAAAACCCACGCCAGGAAAGATTAGTGGATCCGCATACGGCCAGCTGCAGCTTGTTTCCTTTGATTGCAATTGTCTTGTTGTGCTGCAGCTCGCCCATGTGTTGTCGCTGGACATTGCCCGCGCCAGCAGACACGATAAGCATCTGCTCTGCTTTATCTTCTGCAGATCCCGCTTGACCGTGCGTGCCGGAATCATCAATAATTATTCTGAGTCGTTTACCTAACTTAACCATTCGTGAAACGATCTCGGGTTCATTGAAATCGTACGCGGTGGCCCTAACCTGGGCGGAACTGTCATTGATAGCCTGATCTAGCGCATCAAGAATGTCGTGCCAGTCTTCAAATCCCATCCAGTCGAGCGCTTTAGCCTCATTTGGATCTGTCGATACAAAAGTCAAACCCTGATTGGCCGTCAGAGGGAGGATAGTACCGACTCCACCATTCGTTCCAAAGTCGTCCACAAATGCCTGCGAAGCCACAAAGCCCCGTGTGAACGCCACATTCATTTTGCCGGGGTAGGTTTCGCTTTGTAATTGAATTGCCGCGTCCTGGAAATCCCCATAGCTCAATTGATCAGTTCCATCCATAAATACCGGAGTTACCCGGTAAATAAAATTACCTGGCAAGTCAGCGTTGTAGGGAAAATGGGTCCACCTGAATTTCTGTACAGGAGAGAGCCGGGAGGACATAATATTGGGATTTATGTTCCCATCATTCTTAAGAAAAGAGAGCCGATTCTTTATAGCGTAAAATTGGCTACCACCGGGCTCCTGGTACTCAAAAGCAAAACCAACGAAATTATCAGGAGGTTTTCCTTTTGCCCAGTTCATTGCTAACAAGGCCATTCCTTCTCCACGATATACTTTGAGTGTGAAAAGCGCAGACGCATTCTTGCCGCTGACCTCAAAATCCGTAGCTTTTTTGCTACCTGTTTTGCTGACAGGTTTTTTAGACGGTTTTGTTTTGCCAGGCATATTGATTGTCTAATAAAGTTATTTTAAATTTTCGGAAAGCCTTATAAATTGACAATTATTTCCTATTGAAGACAATGGTCCCGCCAACAAATCAGGAAAAGCCAGGAATCAAAATTAGCATGCGTATAGAAGCACGAAGAATCTTCAATTTTTATTATTTTCAGATGATGCCAATTATTTTTCCGGGTAAGTAATTACCCTTATCTTGAACTCGTTAAACATCTGCCTGTTTAGCTTATCCTCCTTATTGAATCGCCCGCACCTTTTATTTATTCACTTCCTTAATTCAACAAACATGAGAAAAATGCTTGCCATTTGCCTGCTGCTCCCATTTATCGGGTTCAGCCAGCTAAAAAATGTTATTAACTCAACCAGGATATTTCCTAAACAGGAAAAAATTGCTGAATTCGAAAAAGCACTTGCAGCCCATGCACAGAAATACCATACCGGCGACTGGAAATGGCGGGTTTGGTATATTGAATCCGGCCCCGATGCGGGCGGTTATATGGTTACTGAAGGGCCAAACAGCTGGGAAACACTTGACGGAAGGAAAGATCTGGGGGCTGAACATACTGCCGATTGGGAAAGTAATGTGGCGCCGCTCACACAGGACCGCGGTGACGCTTCATATGCTGAGTACCAGGCCGATTTAAGCACAGTGCAACTCACGGATTATTCAGATAAGATCGTTATCAATCATACGATAGTCAGACCCGGTAAGATCAACGCCGTTCAGGAAATACTTAAGAAATTGAAAAATGCATGGCAGGCAGGCGGTGCATCCGTTGCAGTTTACCAGGCAGTGGCATCCGGAGAACCTTCCTTTATTATTGTTACCCGGCTTAAAGGAGGACTCAAAGAATTGGCTACCGGTTATCGCAAGCCATTGAAAGATCTGTTCGACACAGCCAACGGCGCAGGCTCCTTCGATCAGTATCAGAAGGACTACGGTGATGCTGTAGAAAAACGCTGGTCTGAATTACTTGTATTGAGACCCGAGCTTGGTTCGAAATAAATATTTTTGACAGGCAGAACATTTTAATATGAGAGGCTGACAGGCTCTTCCCAGAAAAGAGTTCGTTAGCCTCTTAAAATTAGACAGATACATATTTCACATTTCATTTTCATTATTTAACTAATTAACTATTTATTTGCTGATACCTTGCTGCCCTGACACAGGGGATATTATGGAAAATAGTATCTTCATAAACCTGTGCCTGGAGTTTCATAAACAGAAAATGATGGCCATGTTTTTTAATGCACAGGCAAAAAATAAATATATGAAAACTAGCCTTTTGGGCTTATTCATGCTCTGTTCAGCACCAATTTTCGCACAATTGACAGTGACCGAACAATTTCAAAAGATTGGGACCGTACAGGAAGCCCAGCAATTCATCGATGCAAATAAGGGGCTGAAACCATCCTTACTTCATCTTTCTAACGGAAAAGACACAACACTCATCGACAAAAGGCTATTGCGACAAAATAAGGGCGATATCTTTTCTGTCGGTTATGTTACGTATAAGGTGATCGAGGCCACTGAAGTAATTGCCTACCGGGCGAATTATATCTTCCTGGACGGATCAACACTATCCATGCCACAGGTCGACAGCCTCAAAAAACTAA